>JBBQIQ010000005.1:0-63460 GCA_038325075.1 Bacteroidales bacterium
GGTAAGTCAATGCCAGAAACACTGGCAGTACCGGATTGGCTTAACAGAGCACCAGGATAGGTGCGGAGAATGGTAGCATAAGTGGCAGCATCATGCAGTTCAACCGTGATAACATCGGCAGTCGGAGCAGTATATTCAGGGCCGATTGCATTGTAGGCCTGGTTCATCATACCGCCGGTTCCGGTAACAAAAAGGTGCTCAAGACGAACATTGGTCAGATTGAGGGTTTTGGTTAATGCAACTCCATTTACAGCACCATTAATAGTGTTGGTCGGAACAAGATTGTAGTTTACATCATAAAACTCATTTTTGGTATAAATCAATGTACTGCTGCCGCCTGTATAGGTGAACCTTACATAAAAAAGAACAGTTGCATCAGGAAAAGCAACAGTAGTAGTAACGGTTGGTTCAATCCAGTTGGCATAAACGGTACCACCGGTCCCGTTAAATACCCATTCATTAGAAACAGCCAGTGGAGAAAAATTTACCAATCCAGAGTAAGTAAGTACAGACTGATCAAATGCAATGTTTATATCACAGGCACTAATTGGAACTCCACTCTCACCTGCACCTGAAAGAATTACCGGTACATCAATAGTCTGCCCGATGGCAGGAGCGGATAGGGTCGGAACTTCAACTGTTATTTCCTGGGAAAATACGTACATTCCCATAAAAAGGAGCAATAGAGTCAATAGGGAAAAATGTTTCATAATTTAAGTGTTTAAGGTTAAAATTATTAGGTTATCAACGATAATGCAATACCTTCTCAAGGCCAACCTTTAAAAGATTAACAAGCAGCATTATTTGAGAAATCCGGGTTCAGGTAGTATAAAAAAAACAGTGGCATATATGCCACCATAGTCGGGGCAGTTTCAGAGAATAACTTTTTTAATGAAAATTCCTTCAGTTGTTCTGATTCTGAGAATAGCGATCCCCCCGGAACACTTTTCTGATCTGATAACTGTTGGTGTGGTCAGGTTTTCGCAGGAACCAAGCAATGAGCCTGAAACCGAGAAAAGTTCAACCTGCTCTAATCTTTTCTGGTTTTCAGACTGAATGTAGATTAAACCATTATCAGCGAATACTTTAAAAGAATCAGTGTCAGGATCATTAATACCGACTGTTTTAAAGTGCAGTACATACCTGTTATTAGTCGAAATACCGGCAGCAAGATCAAACTCTATATTTTGAATAAACCTGAAGTCCCATATATTGGCCGGGTCCAGTTTATCTTCCAGATAGAGAGGTATCTCAGGATTAATGGATTCAATGCCTGAAACAATTAGCTGGTATTTGCCTGCTGTACCCGATTTCAATACCAATGGTATGCTGTTCTCAAAATCAGGCTGAGTATTGATTGCAAGCTGCTTACTATCAGTCGAGAGCGAAAATATTTGCGGATAATCCGGATCACCCAATAGTTTTATTACATCAGATTCAGATGAATAGTCATTTATTGTACCAGCTTTGACATGAATAAAAGCTTCATCAAAGTATTCTGGCTCATCCTTTTTCCGAAGGCTGAAAACAAGAAGATTAGACTCATTCTCATTGCTTTTTTTGTAAAGTGGCACATTGCTATGAATGCGCGATGAAGAAGGAACAACAAGATTCGCACCCACATTATCAGCCCTTACCATGAACCCCTGCATGGCCGGGATTATACCATCAGTAAGTGAACCTATTGAGCCATTCCAGCATTTATACCGGTAATCATCCCAAATATAAACCCCATTGCCTACACCCGACTTATCCCATGTTGCAACATCAGCGATAAGCGCTGATGGGAAAGGATTGCCAATCAGGTTAAGCCCTTTGAATTCATCAGTGTTTGATGCTGAAAAACCAGGGTTCGACAGCGACACACTTGTTGAATTGAACGGGCCGGTAAAAACCAGGGTTGAAGTTGTGCCTGAAGTGACTCTGATTCCCTGAGCATTTGCCAGCGTTTCGCCCGAACCAAACCCTTGCCAGGAAGCAGTGGATTCAGTAAACTCTTCAGGTGACATCCCTGAAAATACATCAGCATTTGTGACAGGCAAGGGAGACGAAATCAAGTGAACACCACTCAGACTGAAATCAACAAACTGTTCAGTTGTGTAGGTTCCGGTTCCGGAAGTACTACCGTTGGATATAACAGAACCTGTGCCGGTAGCATCCGATTCAATAGTGAAAATACCATTGTTCGTAATCCCTTCGGATATAGAAAGAGCAAATCCGGGCATCACCCGAACAGAACAAGAAGCATTTACTGTCATTGATTTGCAATTGGCATTAGAACTGATTTCAGTATTTCCGGATTCAATGATTGCTATTGTATTGATTCCTGGCACCCCGTTACTCCAGTTCGCAGCAGTAGTCCAGTTGCCGTTGCCGTTCCATACAGATTGATCGGATCCTGGGGCTGGTGTAATAACACCATCTATTACCTGAGCTACAGGAATTTGATTAAAATTTGCATCAACCAGAATACAACGGACAGAGTCAAGGTCTAATTGGGTTGCACCACCGTAATAGTCAAAAACAATCTCAAATAAAACGGTTCCATCCGGAAAACTCACAGGATTGAGGTTATCATCGATCCAGCTGCTTCCATATTCTATGGAAGATGCACCGTAAATCCATTCACCGGGCAATGTTAAGGTGGATATGTTTGCCGTAGTGTCATATCCAACATTCAGGTTATTGTAAAAAACATGGAATTCCGCGGCAGTAATCGGAGTTCCTCCGTTTGCCAAATCAAGACCGGTAACAGTAACCGGAATATAAACTTTAGTTCCGGCTTCCACCTCATAAGCACTTCCCAGTGCTACGGTAACTTGTGCCCGAACCTGGCTTATAGCAAGGGCGACAATAGCAATCAATAGTATTTTCTTCATTTGGGTTGACTTGGTTATTTATGAGGTTGATTATGGTCTTATCTTTATGGCTTGGACAGACCATCATCGTACTTCTTTGTAATTACCCGGATGAACTTGACCAAACAACAAAAATTGTGTTTGGTCAAGTAATCGGGCAATTTATGCTTATTTGAAGTACTCTTAAAATATGCAGTTATTGCACATCGGGTTTCTGAAATTGTTTTTTGACAGCATAACCTGCGGCTAAAGAAATAAGCAGTATTACGCCACCCCCTATCGGGGCATGTCCGCCAATAGGCTGATCACCTGGATTAGTTCCACCGGGTGCGGGAGGTACGGGTTGAGCAAAAGCATCGTTCGCTGAACTTGCACCTACAAACAGAATTGCTGTCAATGCCAATATTTTGATATATTTTTTCATTGCTTTAGAGTTGATTTGGGTGAATTAATTAACCATAACTTTGTGTGAACTAACGCTTTTACCATCAATTACTTTAACCAGGTAAATACCATTGGCTTCAGCAGAAAGGCTTATTATGTTTATTTCACCACTCTGGATTTCTTTTAATGCTACAAGCTTTCCGCTTATGTCATAAACCTGAGCGCTACCGTTCAAACCATCGATATTGATGTTATTTCCACTTGCATATACAAAACCAGTTGATTTTGGATCCTCAATGCCGGTTGATGTGTTGAACAACAATTTGAAACGGTTGCTGGTACCTGCAGAAACATTAAAAGTGTAAGAAGGCGTTTCCATCAGGTTCACAACGGTGTTAAGTTCAGTGTCGTCCAGATAGACGGCAACATTATTGCCAAATGAAGTCAGGTCAGAAGCACTGATAGTATATTCACCACTAACACCAATAAGCACCGAAACGGGCACTTCAACAGATGAAGTGAGCTCAGACATACTGTTGATTGAATACTCAACATCCCCTTTTGAAAAAATCTGGCCAACCCCTGAATTCATCGACATCAACTTATATGCGTCGAAATCGGCATCAAACGAAGAAGTGGCCTCATTATGAAAACGGATGACGGCTTCATCACTGTATCCATTGCCAATGAGTGCTAATCGCAGGATGTTATCAATCACATCAGCTTCCTTGTAATACTGCTGGTTATTGTGAACTGCAGATGCCTTAGGGATGGTAAGTCGGGGGCTTGCAGCATTGGCATGAACAAAGAATCCCTGGGTAACAGGAATAAAACTTGTTGTACCTTCAGGTGTACCAACACCACCCACAAACTGACTGTAACCAGTTCCATTATAAAAGTAAATCGCGTTATCAATATTTGTTTTTGTCCAGCCACTTCCCAGCCAGTTAATAGCCGATGTAAACGGATTACCTACGAGGTTCCATCCATTGCCATTTGTAAAAGTAATTGTAGGGGCAACCGTTGCATTCACATTAAACGGATTGGTATTGGTTGAATTGAACGAGAGTATCTGGTTATTCAAATAGTTCAGGCTATAACCATAACCGATCTGTACATCTTCCAGTAAACCCCACATGTTAACCCAATTATTGGCAGGTTCATTGTATTTGTATATCCAGCCAGGATTGCCTGAGTATAAAATGCTGCTCAATTCAATCGTGTTGCGTAACGGGTTGGAAATAAAATGATTTTCACCACCACTTAACCAGCGTTTGATATGGGTATCACCATTAACTGTAAGAATTCCACCATTGTTAATATAAGACCCTGATGCACTTCCATCTGCCGTTGAATTAAGTGTAAGGCCCGAAACGATGAGTGAAGTTGCATTACTTAAAGTAAGAGCAGCATTGGGTTCAATAACCAGTTGATTCGCTATAGCAGGAACATCGACTGTAACCGTGCCTGATGCAATGGATGCGTTTGTAATTGAGCCCGGGATACCATTGCTCCAGTTAGCATTTGACGACCAGTTGCCAGTGCCATTCCAAACGGAAGCAGTTGCCGCAGGGTTTAAAGTAACCGAACCATTGATAAACAATGCACTCTGAATCTCAGTATAGTTCACATCATAAAGCTGATTTTCACCAATAAAGTTGAGTGCACCTGTACCACCAAAGTTTGGGCTGAACTGTATCTCAAAAAGCACAGTACCATCAGGAATGCTTAAGGCCTGGGTGTATGTAGGTTCAGCCCAGTTGGTTGCAACCATGCTGAGGTTACCGGAATATACCCAGTCACTTGCGGGCATTCCTGCATAAAAGTTAGTAAGCCCGATATAGTTTACAACATTGTTGTAAGAGATAAAAAACTGCATGGCAGTTAGCGGAGTTCCTCCATTACCCAGATCGCAACCTGTAATGGAAACCGGTACATTAACAATGGCTCCTGAAGTACTGGTAACATTTCCAACGGTCAGTGCTGGTTGTGCTAACAATCCCAAAGCAAATGAAAACAACAGTACAAATGATAAAAGAATCTTTTTCATGGTCTTAAATTTTTTCATTTTTGTGATAAAGTATTATTGTACTGCAGGTGTGTAGGTTTTATCGACATCACCTCCTGACAGCATAAGTATATTTTGTGCTGCGCCACTACCACTGATTGATAATGAAGGTTTTGTAAATACAAAATCTTTTATCTGCCATTGAACCGGATTCTGGTTTGATAATTTTCTGCGCATAGTAACTGCATCAATAACCGAAACTGAAGCACCATTGGATGAAATATCAACATCACCTGCCATTATCTGAAGTGGGTCTAAGGTAATCTGCGATGCGATATGGCGACGAACCTGAACAACATCAACAACCGATAGTCCGCCTCTGGGCTTGTTAATTTCGGCATCCAGAATGTAGTTTCCGTCAACAGCATAAAGGGTAAAGTCGCCGGTTGCATTTGTAATAGCTGTTGCCACAACAGCACTACCTGAAGAATTTTTCAGAAGTACCGTTGAGTTTGAAACTGGCACATCGGTGGCAGGTTTGTCGTAAAGCAACTTACCATTTATTGTTCTCGACCAGTTGGCAGCACCCCATACCGGCGATGTAGCCAATGGCATAAAGTCAGGTGAAGTGAGATTGAATGGATCAACAATCTGAAGCTGGGCAATGCTGTAAGCATCGTTGTTAAGGCGGGTAGAAGACCTGAAATAATCCTGAACATTGGTTGCTGTCCAGTTGAGCGGGGCTCCCGGATTTCCGGCTGCATAACCTGTTGTATAACCAGATAGGAAAGAGTTCTCAACCTTCAGATCGTTATCGTTGGCATTTACGTGGGTAAGTGCCCCATCAATATCGAGACCAGTAGGCCATCCAACTAAAATGGAGTTGTGAATATCAATCTGGGTGTTTCTGCGCAAATGCATTGCCCGCCTGTAAAGTGTATTATAACCTGGGTTCAATGCAGGGTTTGGCCCAAAACTGCTAACATTGCTGAACGTTGCATTGGTTTCAGGCAATACCAGAGTGCCACCGGAATTATTATCAGACTCAAATGAATTGGATTGCGAAACATCAGCAATGGCCGGGTCGCGGAGCGAAACAGCAAACTGAACTTTTCCACTGTAACCATTATCGGTATCAAAATCATCGTCTTTGCCCCTGAAAGCAATCAGGTGTTTGCAATTAACAGTACCACCAAACCATTCATAAGAATCGTCCTGGTTGTAAGAAATCTGAACATAGTCGATCGTGGTACCACGACCAACACCACCCATTGTTAAACCATTGATTTCATTGTTGGCAGCAAAATCGTATCCTGAAAATTCAGTGCGCAAATATTTAATTGAACCTGAATTGTCGTCATCGTTGGGGCTTAAACCGCCACCAAAAACAGAACCTACGCCACCTTCAATTGTACCGGTACCACCAGGTAAATTTACCGAGGCATAACCACAAATGATTACTCCGCCCCAGTCGCCATAGCCTCTGGCATTAGCAGCTTCACCGGATGTGAATACAATTGGTTCGTTAGCTGTTCCGTTGGCAATGAGCTTGCCACCACGTTCAATAATGAGTGCACTTTTTGATAATTTGTCGCCGCGTATTACAACTCCCGGGTCGATGGTTAATGTAGCTCCATTGCGAACGTAAACCCATCCATACATTTTGTATGTGGTTTTTGCAGCAAGGAAATCAGGTGCAGTCAGGTTGAAAGGGTCCTGCAACTGAAGATCGCTGTTGTTAGCGAAAGTTGCATTGTTTCTTGAAGGCGAATTGAACCAGTTTCCAACCTCTGTTGCAGTCCAGTTAAGCGGAGCGCCGGTTGACTGAGCCCTGAAGTTATTGGTAACCATGCCGGTAAGATATACATTCTCAATCTGAAGCAGGTTATTGTTGGCGTTGGTCTGGGTTGCAACTCCATCGAGGTTCAGCCCGAAAGGATAACCGCTAACAGAAGAATTGTATATACTACAGGCAGTGTTACGGCGCAGGTGCATACCATTGCGGTAAAGAGAATTAATGGTTGTTCCGGTTGTAACTGCAGGACCGAAAATGCTTATATTCGAGAATAAAGGCATTGTAATTGGAGTAGCAGTTGAACCTGTTGAATTATTATCAGATTCAAATGCATTTGATTCTGAAATATCGGCAACTGCAGGGTCTCTTAACGAAACACCAAATTGAACTTTTCCAACAAATCCATTGTCGGTATCAAAATCATCATCCAAAGCGCGATATGCAATCAGATGTTTGGCATTAACAGTTCCGCCAAACCACTCGAAAGCATCGTCTCCACTATATGAAACCTGAACATAATCAATGGTTGTGCCGGCACCAACCGCACCAAGTGTCAGGCCGTTGATCTCGTTGTTGGCCGAAAAAGCGATACCAGGAAATTCTATACGCACATGCCTGAGAATACCTGAGTTATCATTTAAATCGGGTGAAGCTCCTCCACCAAAAGCGGAGCCTACACCACCTTCAATAGTTCCGACTCCACCAGGCTGGTTGTTTTGCGAACGTCCACAGACAATCACTCCACCCCAATCGCCGTATGTGCGTGAGCCGTTTGTAACATTTGATGTAAAAACAATAGGCTGACTGGCCGTACCATCGGCAATTAGTTTTCCGCCACGCTCTATTATCAGGGTGCCCTGATTGACTTTTGAACCACGAATGATGGTACCAGGTTGAATGGTAAGGGTTACGTTGTTGTCAACATATACCCAGCCATCGAGCAAATAAACATTCCCGGAAGTCCAGGTCTGGTTTGAAAGAATATGACCAGCCGGAATTGTTACAGTTGTGGCAGGATAAACTGTATTCTGGGGATCAAAGTTTGACCAACCCTGTGTCCAGTCGTAAGTTCCGAATGCACCTACATAACCTACCTGCTCGAAAAACGGATCCTGTAAACGAGAATTGGCAAACGAAGCAGCACCTATTAAAGGTGAGTTACTTGATGCAAGCCTTGTATTAGTAGTAATTTCACTGTTTGCACCACTAATGTCGCCAAAAACTGCGTTGTGGGTTGGATAAACAGTAGCCTGTGGATTCCAGTTGGTCCAGCCCTGCGTCCAGTCTGTGGTGCCAAAGGCTCCAATGTAAGTTGTTTTTTCAAAAAACGGGTCTGCAATTTGTGCATTACCCGCAACTGAAGCCCACAAAAAAAGGGCAATCAGAATGTAATTCTTTTTCATAAATAAGGTTTTGGGTTAAAGTTTTGGTTTCGGGGTTTTTGTCTGACCACAAATATAGTCCCGGTATATTAAGTCATTGAGAAGTTAATATTAATTCCTGGTGAATCTTATGTAAAATGAAAGTTAACCCAGGAAGTCTTTTAAAAATGAATGAAATTCAAAATATGTTTTATTTATCTGTTTTAAAGCATTTTAAATAATTGCATTTTGATAAAATAAAAAAGGCTAGATCGGTAACCCATGCTTTCGTTCTCTAAGCGCAAAAAAATATGGGATAAAATAAAATGACTTTTTAAGATTTTTATGATTAATATGATTCTTATTTTCAATAACCGGAAATCCGTTTCACGAATTTCATTTTTATCTGGTCCATTACTTTAAGAGTTTACCTGTTTCAATCTTGAACCTGCTCCGAAAAGTCAATAACGAAAAATAGACACCAGGTCTCCATTCCGATTACGTGCGTATGGGATCGGGATGGAGACCTGGTGTCAGATAATTAGTTTTCGGAGCGGGCTTAATCTTTAATAATCAGTTTAGCAGAGATGCGCTCTTCAGTATTCTCAGGATTAAGTGTGATTAGATAAATTCCCGGGGAAAGTGAAGTTGTATTTACAGGGATTACCTGGTTTCCTGAGCCGGGTGATTCAAAATTCTGACCAAGAACAAGTTTCCCGGTATAATCATAGATTGAAACCACCAAAGTATTTCCCGATTTTTCATTAAATTCAATATAAACATTGTTCGAGGCAGGGTTTGGATATATTAAAAGCCGTTCCTTAATTTTGGTGTGCCAAAGAACACCAACCGGGCAAAGTTCGCAGGATGCAAAACAGTAGGGAGGCAATATTGTATCCGTTTCCGGAATAGTTAAATATCGGTTATTATTTTCAGCACAGTCAACCGGCACGTTCTCATATCCGGCCTCGGTGTCACCGTTAACAAATCTGAATTGCTGGTACGAGCCCACTGGTAAAGAAAAAGTAGCACTGTAAATGTTAAATTCACCTTCGGAGAGTGGAGTTGCCGATGGATCCCATCCCTGAAAAGAGCCGGAAAGATGCATACCCTGCGGAGAAACCGAAACTTCAGACATATCAACCCTGAAGGTAACCATAACTTCCGGTTGCTGACAGGAGTCACAGGCAGAGAAACAAACAACAGGCAGTATAGTATCACCGGAAATTGAATTAAAGAACCGGTTCCCGTCAATGCTGCATTGCGAAGGCACCGATTCGTAGCCCGAAGAGGTGTTGCCATTGACAAAGCGGTATTCAACCGAAGAACCTTCAAGTATTGTAAGTGTATAACTGTAAATATCATCCCCTTCATCCACCATAGATGTGGCTCCGGGTTGCCATCCCTGAAAAGAACCCGCAATGTGAATACCTTCCGGGGAAACAGTCTCATTCTTCATGTCCAGCATGAATGTAATATCATAGAATTCGGGAAGACTACCGCACTCCGCGCATTCGCCGAAGCAATAAGGGTTCAGAATTATATCGCTGTTCGGTACACTGAAATAACGATTGCCATTGTTTGAGCATCCCTCAGGTACAATTTCAGCATCCTGAAGAGTATTGCCATTAACAAATTTATATTCGTAATACTGACCTTCTTCCAATTGAAGTGTAACTTCGTAAACAGCACCAGCACCCGCAAGTATCATTTCTGTAGAGGAATAATCCCAGTTGTTAAATGAACCGGCGAGGTGTACACCATTCGCTGAAGCTCCTGTGTTTGCCATATCAACCCTGAATGTTACATTGTGCATTGTCGGACAAACACTGCATCTGCCAAAGCACACCATACCAGTAGTTATTGGCTCATTTCCAAGCACAAGTTGCCGTTCATACTGCCCCGACCCATTTAAAACACCACAGTCGGCTGGCACAATTTCAAGCCCGGCCTCACTATTACCATTTACAAAACGATAGGTATAAGTAGTATTCTGTTCAAGTGGAAGGGTTAAAGAAAAAATTCCTGAACCATTGTTTGTCATTTCATTCAGGCTGTAATTCCAGTTATTAAAACTTCCTGCCAGATGCACCCCATTTGGCGAAATGGTTTCGCGCGACATATCAACCTGAAAAGTAACATTCTGTAATACAATACTTGTGTTAACTGCACCATTAACGGGGGTGGTAGGTATCAATTCATAATTAACATCGTAGAACTCATACTTACTGAAAACGAGTGGTGAGTTGCCAAAATTGTATGTAAATTGCATCTCATAGAGCACTGTTCCGTCCGGAATGGCTTCGGTAAGCAATGAACCATCAATCCAGTTAGCAGCCATTGTACTGAGATTTCCCGAATAAACCCATTCGCTGCCGGGCATTGCAGGATAAAAGTTGACCAGACCAATAAAAGTGAGCATTTGGTCGTTGTAATCGATATTGAGGTCAATCGCCCCCACAGGTGTTCCGGAACTACTGGCACCGGAAACAACTGTAACCGGAACATTCACAGTTTGACCAGGATTAGCTGTTATTACCGGTACACTTACGGTAATCATCTGTGCCTGAAGGCTAAAAATCACAGATAGGAATACAATACAAAAAGTTAGTTTCTTCATATCAGGGTTATTTTTTTTTATTAAAATGTATAATTTAATCCAAAAGAGAAAGAGGGACCGGGGCGATAGGACTTGATCGTCATGATTTGGTCGGGTGTTGATTCGGCTGAGAATGTCTGGTTATAGACTACTTTCTCGTTCAAAATATCTTTTGCTCCAAATTTTAATTGAAGATGTTTGTTAACCTGTTTTATGATGGTAAGATCAAGGTTGTTGCGGGGCATTTCATAAGTATTCGGGGTATCGGTAGTTCCAACGCCCTGAATGCGTTTACCAATGATGTTATAAAGCAAACTAACCGAAAGATTGGCCTTCTCCGACTGATAATAAAACCCTGCATTCACTATAAACGGGGATTGGCCAAACATTGACCGGTTTAAGTCGCGTAAGAACAGGAATGTCGAGTCATTCTCAACCCTGCTCCGGATAAGGGATGCATTGGCAACTACAGTCAGGTTTTTAAAGAGACTGAGAAAGTTATTATAATCTTCCCATATTCTCAGGTTTTTTCTCACATCAATTTCAACACCTAAACTTGTTGCCCTTACTGCATTTAGATATTTAAGGTCCCAACCACCGCTTGATACAGGTAGCCAGGTAGCTTCAATCGGATTGTCAAACTGTTTGTAGAAAGCACCTATTGTAACAATTTCACCCGGCGAAGGATACCACTCGTATCTTAAATCAAAATTATTGATGTAGGAAGACTTTAATGTGTCATTACCATAAACAATTACATTTTCCTCAAAGTCATAGAAAGCAAATCTTGCTTTTTCCCTGAATTCCGGCCGGTTGATGGTCTTGCCGTATGCAAGGCGGATAAGATTGGAAGGATTCAGATTTATAGTCATTGAAACCGATGGAAACAGGTCAAGTGTATCTGATTCATTACGATACTGAGTTGTATAATTGTCAGAGCCTGTTAAAACTATATGATACTTTTCAGCTCTCAAACCACCATAAATGTTTATAAAGTTAGTCACAGGAATTTTCAATGAGAAGTATGCAGCTTGTAACTTGCTACTGATATTATATTCGTATGTATCTTTGAAAACCTCACGATAAATTACCCCGTTATTGTTAAAATTAAAATTATTATCAAAGAAAACACTATCAATAGGCATGTCAAGCAGGTCTCTGTTATAAAATGGCGTTGACCAAACAATGCCAAAAGGTCGTATGTAGAAATCTCTTTCCTTGTTCTCATAAAAAAACCCGGTTTGAATTTCCGGCTTAAAATTACCAATGATCAGCGTTGACTTATAGTTCATTCCGCCATTGTAAATATTTTCCCTCACCCTGGAGAACAATTTTGAGTTTGACCCTGCATTTACAGAAGTACTGTAATCTAACTGATAAGGCTCGTAAATAAGCGAATCGAGGTTTTTAACCGGTGCAAAATAAGAAATTGTGGTATGATCGGGTTGGCTATTATTGGCATAGGAGTAACCCAAAACCCAGTTCAGGCTGTTAAAGTCGTTAATTTTATGGGTTCCGCTGAGGTTTCCTGAATAGATGGTTCTGCTGCGGTAATCCATATCTGTTTTATAAATCCTCTGATCACCCCGATAATGATTTACACCGTAGCGCTCCGTTATTCTTGATGACCCGGTTTGATTCAATATATTCCGAAATTCAAAAATGCTGTTTCTGTATGAAACAGACCAGTTATGCAAGCCACCAATCTGAACAGAATTACTATAAAGCTTATCGTTTAGGTGCTCCGAGAAAACTGTGCCGGATGCTGAATAATTTTCAACACCTGAGCGGTAAATATCATTAAAATCATGGGAAGTTTTAAAGGTGAGACTGGTTGTGTTTCCGATGCTCACATTGCCGGGCTTGAACAAACGGACAATATCAAGATTAAACTTGTGATCGGGAAGAGCGATCCTTTGGTTAAGGGCAGCATTGTCGTTAAACGACCTTGATATATCGACCATTTTGTTTTTGCGATAGGCCCTTGTTGCTGAATCATCCTGTTCGTTGTTATAATCGAGTATAATTTTCATCTCTTCAACCGAAGGTACTGTACCAGGCAATTTATGTGTGCCATCGTCAAAACCAAGCCAGTCGAACTTCCCCTTATTCTGATATTTGAAATTTTCAAAGGTCGTACCCATATTGTAAGTCATACTGTAGCCAGCAGTAATCCTATTTGTTTCCGGTTGGTTTTTGGTAAAAATCTGTATATGTGCACCGGCAAAATCAGCAGGTATTTCAGGAGCAGGTGTTTTATATATTAGAATGTTATTGATCAGGTTACTTGGAATAACATCAAAAGAAAATGCCCGATTATCAGTTTCGGTGCTTGGTGCCGGTGAGTTATTGAGCCATACTGAATTATACCTTTCAACCAACCCTCTTACTATGACGAAACGCCCATCGGTTATCGTTATCCCGGGGAGCCGCCGTATTACCTCCGATGCATCCTTATCCTGCGACTTAGCTATCTGTTGGGAAGAAATACCCACAACAATCTGGTTGCTTTGTTTTATGGAAGAAATCATTGAAATATCTGTATCAGTCTTCTTACGGTCCTGAATTGTCACCCCTGAAAGTTGAGCGGTTATTTCTTCAATAAGAAAATCAAGTTGGGTAACTTTGTTGTTTTGAACTCTTACCGCACCTATTGTATCAGATTTATAAGAAATATAGGAGGCGACTACCTGATAAACCCCTGCCTTTAAATTCTCAATCCGGAATAAACCATCCAGATCGGTCGATTTACCGACAGTAGTCCCCAACAGGTAAACATTTGCACCTACAATGCTCTCTTTTGTTTTCTTGTCCCTGACAATGCCTTGTATTGAGCCCTGACCATAAGAAAAGGAAATTGATATTACCAGATAAACCAGTATAGAAAAAATATATCTCATCAAAAAAAATTTGTGCCAAAGGTATATTAGCCAAAGTTCGGGTGTGTTAACTATATATTAAATGTATATTTTCAAAATGTTAAGCAATTCCACTAAAATATTAGCTGCCATCAAACCCGGTAGTTTATCAGCACCTAAGCATTAGAATTTTGTCGACAATTATCTTAGCCAAATTGTAAGCAATTCACTATAATCATTTTCAGGGTTCTGGTGAATTGCAACAATTTCCAAATCGGGGTTCACCTAAGTTGAGCGATTTATCGCTGCACTCCAATCGCTCAACTTAGATATAAATAGTAATCTCTTTCTAATTACTTTTGCAGAAATTAAATCAATAATTGCATAACCCATAAAATTGTGCTTTTCGATAACATCCTTCTGGTTCTGACAATTCTCGGCTCATTAACCTTATTCCTATATGGAATGAAATTAATGAGTGAATCCTTACAACGAATGGGCGGTAACCGCTTGCGAAACGCGTTTTCATCCATCGCCTCAAACCGTTTCAGGGCAATTACTTCAGGCCTTTTAATCACAGGAGCCATACAGTCATCTTCTGCTGTAACGGTAATGCTTGTAAGTTTTATGAATGCCGGACTTTTTAATCTTTCGCAGGGGTTGGGAATCATGATGGGGGCCAATATCGGAACCACTGTCACGGCCTGGCTGGTATCTTACTTTGGATTTCACCTTGATTTCAACATTATTTTATTGCCAGTTCTCGGGTTAGCCTTGCCATTAATGTTTTTGCATGGTAGTCAAAAAAGATCACTGGGTGAATTTATAACCGGATTTGCGTTACTCTTTTTAGGCCTTCAGTTTATGAAGAGCTCTCTTCCCGAAGTTACCCCTGATTCCGTGTTGGTAAGTTATCTGAGCAATATTACCGGTTCCGGGCTTCCGGCTATTGTATTATTTACAGGTGCCGGGCTTCTGATCACTTTATTGATTCAATCGTCAAGCGCTACCATTACACTTACAATGGTTATGTGCCACAACGGCTGGATATCTTATGAAGCAGCGGCAGCAATGGTACTGGGTGAAAATTTAGGTACTACGGTAACGGCAAATCTTGCAGCTATTATTGCCAACCGTTCGGCGAAGAGACTAGCACTCGGGCATACATTGTTTAACCTGTTCGGTGCTATCTGGATGATAGCTTTCTTCTCATTTTTTGTCAGATTCTCAGATGCGGCTGCCACTGCAATAACCGGGTATTCTCCCAACGAAAATCCTTTGTCCACACCCATTGGCCTTTCTGTCTTCCATACCAGTTTCAACCTGTTGAATACATTAATTCTGGTAGGGTTTATTCCTTACTTCAAAAAACTTCTTGTACTTGTTATTCCATTAAAAGAAAATGAAAAAAAGAACTTCAGACTAAAGTACTTTAGTCAGGGCTTTTTTGGAATGAGCGAGATCTCTTTATTGCAGGCACAGGAAGAAATACGGATGTTCGGCCGACATGTTGCTTATATGTTCAGTCTTATACCCGACTACCTGATAGAAAAGCGTGAACAAAAATACCTCAAACTCCAGAAACGTATTTCCAAATGTGAGGAGGAAGCCGATGCTATTGAATCAGAAATCAGGCATTACCTCACCCGGACTGCCGAAAGCGATCTTACTCAGGCCGGGTCGCGCAGAATCAGTTCGATGCTGAAGATCATTGACGATCTGGAAAGCATAGCCGACCAATGCACTCAAATGGAACGTACCATAAACCGTAAAAATGCTGAAAAAGCCTGGTTCACACAGGAAATGAGGGACGGTATCAACAGCCTGTTCAACCTGCTAAAAGAGGCAATTGAGAATATGAACCATAACCTTTCAAAAGATTACAGGCCAGGCATTCTGGCAAAAGCGAAAGAAACAGAACTTAAAATAAATGAAATGCGCGACCGGTTACTTAATGAAAACAGCCGGAGAATTGAGCAGGGTGAGATAACCTATCAGCATGCAGCATTTTTTTCCGGGCTGGTAAATCAATGCGAAAAACTGGCAGACCACATCATTAATGTTAATGAAGCAATTGCCAGTAACGTTAAATAAGCAACAATTTAACATTAACTTAACATTAGTTTGCTTCAGAAACCGGTAAGCACAATAAATTTGCAAACCTGATGAATTAACGGCATAACATGGATAGTATTTATCTGATATTCGTAATAATACTTTTTGTACTGGCGTTTTCCGACCTGGTTGTCGGTGTTTCAAACGATGCAGTTAACTTTCTGAATTCTGCTGTTGGCTCCAAAGCAGCCTCCTTCCGGACTGTAATGATCGTTGCGAGTTTGGGTGTATTGATTGGTGCTACCTTTTCGAGCGGACTAATGGAAATTGCCAGGAAAGGTTTATTTTTCCCGGCCCAGTTTACCTTTAATGAAGTCATTATTATTTTTTTGGCTGTCATGATTACCGATGTAATCCTGCTTGACCTCTTCAACACTTTCGGGCTCCCCACATCAACTACAGTATCTATCGTATTTGAACTTCTGGGTGCTTCTGTCGGAATTGCAATCATCAAAATAACCGGTTCTGAGCAAACCATGCAGGATATCGGCCAATATATCAATGCGGCCAAGGCGTTGGCCATTATAACTGCTATTCTTGTTTCAGTGGCACTGGCATTCAGCCTGGGAGCAATTGTTCAATATATAACCAGGGCTTTATTTACGTTTAACCTCCGCTTTAACCTTAAGTACTATGCTGCTGTCTGGGGCGGATTTGCCATCACCGGCATCCTTTACTTTATCGTAATTAAAGGTGCTAAAGGGGCTTCTTTTATTACTGAGGACACATTGAATTTCATAAATGCCCATACCGGAACAATCTTATTGATCAGTTTTACAGGCATTTCGCTGATACTCCAGATTTTAATGTTTCTTTTCCGGCTCGATGTACTCAAGTTAACTGTACTTACCGGAACCTTTGCACTGGCATTGGCTTTTGCGGGCAACGACCTCGTTAACTTTATCGGTGTTCCGCTTGCAGGGCTTAAAGCATTTCAGGTTTTTATTGCCACACCCGGTGCCGACCCCGACACCCTGATGATGAGTGCCCTGAATGATGATGTTAAATTAGACACCTGGATGCTGCTGATTGCAGGTTCGGTTATGGCAGTCACCCTTTGGAGTTCCAAGAAAGCAAGGTCAGTCATCGAAACCTCTGTTGACCTGAGCCGGCAATCCGAAGGCTCTGAAAGATTTAACTCTTCGATTCTATCAAGAAACCTGGTTCGCGGAACCCGAAATCTGGCTTTAACCGTCAACAGGTTTATGCCTGAAAAAATAATGAATTGGCTTGATAAGCGATTTGACAGCCCGGATGAAATTACCAGAAAATCAATGCCGGAAGGGGCTGCTTTCGATATGCTCAGGGCAAGTGTTAATCTGGTAGTTGCCAGTATCCTGATAGCCTTAGGAACGTCCTTAAAACTCCCCTTGTCAACAACCTATGTTACTTTTATGGTTGCAATGGGAACTTCATTAAGCGACCGTGCCTGGGGTCGCGAAAGCGCTGTTTACCGCATTACAGGTGTCTTATCGGTTATCGGTGGTTGGTTCTTTACGGCTCTGGCGGCTTTTACGGTCTCTCTGATTGCAGCGGTAATCCTGTTTTTTGGCGGAATGGTGGCAACAATTGGCCTCCTTGCACTGGTTGCATTCCTTGTTTACCGGACTCATATTATTCATCTTCGCCGTACTGAAGAACGTAAAGAAAACGAAGCCCAGGATGCAATTTCAGAAGGGCTCAGTACCGACAGCGTCCTTACGCGTTGTTCAATCACCATTCAGCAGGTGATGTTAGAATGCCTGTCTATCTTTAATGAAACCATCATGGGATTGGTCGATGAAGACCGGAGAATGCTGCGCAATGCAAAAAATAAAGCCGAATCTCTCAACGTTTCAACCAAAAGGCTAAAAATGCATATCAATGCCACACTGCTGAACCTGAAGGAAGATTCCATCGAATCAGGTCACTATTACGTTCAGGCAATTGATTACCTGCGTGAGGTTAACCACAGTATAACCTATATAATCAATCCCTGCTATGATCATGTTGAGAACAATCACAAGCCTTTGATCCCTGTACAGATTGAAGAAATATCACGTCTGAATGGTGAAATATCACTCCTTTTCAATGAAGCCATCGACATTCTCAAGAAAAACCGGTACGATGATATTGAACAAATAAAAGGCAGACAAAATAATATTTTGCGCATCGTGGAGGATACCCGCAAAAAGCAGATCAAACGCATTAAAAACGATGAAACCGGCACCAAAAACAGTATCCTGTTCCTCAATATGCTTGCTGAAATCAAGAACCTGACGCTGTTTATCGATAATATCCTGAAATCAAACCGCGACCTTTGGTTATCAGGAAAACCACCTGTTCTGAAAGAATAAACACTGCTGGGAGCAATTTACCTTTAGAAGGCATAAACAACCTGTTCGACCTTATCAAAGAGGCTATTGACTATATGAACTATAACCTTTCAAATGATTACAGGCCGGGAATCCTCGCGAAGGCAAAAGAAACAGAGTTTGGAATAAATGAAATGCGCGACCGCTTGCTTAATGAAAACAGCCGCAGGATCGAACAAGATGAAATAACTTACCAGCATTGCAACATACTTTTCAGGACTGTTAAATCAATGCGAAAAACCGGCAGACCACATCATTAATGTAAATGAAGCAATTGCCGGCAATATAAGATAAGCTCCCATTTAACATTAACTTAATATCTGGTTGCCAATAATGTGCTTTCAGGTCGTTAATTTTGCAAAACCTTAAAAAATGATTCAAGCCAAATAAATGGACAGCATTTACCTGATTTTTATCATTGTTCTCTTTATCCTCGCCATTTCCGATCTTGTGGTTGGTGTGGCCAACGATGCCGTCAATTTTCTAAATTCAGCCGTTGGCTCAAAAGCAGCTTCCTTCCGAACAGTATTGATCGTTGCCAGTCTGGGTGTATTGATCGGGGCGACTTTTTCAAGTGGTCTGATGGAAATTGCCAGAAAAGGCCTTTTTTTCCCGGCCCAGTTTACCTTTAACGAAGTCATTATTATTTTCCTGGCTGTCATGATTACCGATGTAATCCTGCTGGATCTTTTCAACACTTTCGGGCTTCCCACATCAACTACAGTATCTATCGTATTTGAACTTCTGGGTGCTTCTTTCGGAATTGCAATCATCAAAATAACCGGTTCTGAGCAAACAATGCAGGACATCGGTCAATATATCAATGCAGCCAAAGCGCTGGCTATTATTACCGCAATTCTGGTTTCTGTTGCTTTGGCATTCAGCCTGGGGTCTTTAATTCAATACATTACCAGGGTATTGTTCACATTTAACATCCGGTTTAATCTAAAATATTATGCTGCTATCTGGGGCGGATTTGCCATCACCGGCATCCTTTACTTTATCGTAATTAAAGGCGCTAAAGGCGCTTCATTTATCACTGAAGACGCACTGAATTTCTTCACTGATCATATCAGTACAATATTGCTGGTGAGCTTTTTGGGTATAACTCTATTGCTTCAGATTCTGATGCTGCTGTTTCGCCTCAATGTATTAAAACTGACAGTGCTTACCGGAACCTTTGCTCTGGCCCTTGCTTTTGCAGGAAATGACATGGTGAACTTTATCGGTGTGCCGTTGGCTGGTCTGAAAGCTTTTCAGGTATTTATAGCAACCCCAGGAGCCAATCCTGATACCTTAATGATGTCAGCACTCAACGATGATGTAAATGTAGATACCTGGATATTGCTGATCGCCGGAGCAATCATGGCGATTACTCTCTGGACTTCAAAAAAAGCCAGAACCGTTATTGATACTGAAGTAGACCTTGGCAGGCAATCAGAAGGTTCAGAGAGATTTAACTCTTCTATTCTGTCAAGAAACCTGGTTCGCGGAACCCGAAATCTTGCAACAGCCGTCAACCGGTTTGCTCCTGAAAAAATGAGTAGCTGGCTCGATAAACGGTTTGAAGCCCCGGATGAAATAACAGTAAAAGAAATGCCAGAAGGAGCCTCATTTGATATGCTCAGAGCGAGTGTTAACCTGGTAGTTGCCAGTATTCTGATCGCCCTGGGAACCTCCTTAAAACTCCCCTTGTCAACTACCTATGTTACTTTTATGGTTGCGATGGGAACTTCATTAAGCGACCGTGCCTGGGGTCGCGAAAGCGCTGTTTACCGGATTACCGGTGTCTTATCGGTTATCGGTGGTTGGTTCTTTACGGCTCTGGCGGCTTTTACGGTCTCTCTGATTGCAGCGGTAATCCTGTATTATGGCGGAATGGTGGCAACAATTGGCCTCCTGGCACTGGTTGCCTTCCTTGTTTACCGGACTCATATTATTCATCTTCGCCGTACTGAAGAACGTAAAGAAAACGAAGCCCAGGATGCTATATCAGAAGGACTTAGCAACGACAGCATTCTTACACGCTGTTCTATTACCATACAGCAGGTGATGAATGAATGTCTGTCTATCTTCAATGAAACTATAAAGGGCCTGGTAGATGAAGACCGCAAAATGCTCCGTAATGCAAAAAATAATGCTGCGGCACTGAATATTTCTACCAAAAGACTAAAAATGCATATCAATGCCACACTGCTGAACCTAAAGGAAGATTCCATCGAATCAGGTCACTATTACGTTCAGGCAATTGATTACCTGCGTGAGGTTAACCACAGTATAACCTATATAGTCAATCCCTGCTATGATCATGTTGAGAACAATCACAGGCCTTTGATCCCTGTACAGATTGAAGAAATATCACGACTGAACGGTGAAATATCACTCCTGTTTAACGAAGCCATCGAAATACTTAAGAACAATAGCTACGATGATATTGAACGAATAGAAGTAAGGCAAAACGATATCCTGAGAAATATCGGAGATTCGCGGAGTAAGCAGATTAAGCGCATTAAAAACGGTGAAATCGGAACCCGTAATAGTATTCTTTTCCTCAATACACTTGCCGAGATTAAAAATCTTACCTTATTTATCGATAACATCTTAAAATCGAGCCGTGACCTTTGGTTGTCAGGCAAGCCTGCACCAGCTAAGGAATAAATCCAAAACATACCTGTTTTCTCTTATGTAAATCGCGCTTAGGTTGAGGCGATGAGCTGAGCGCAGCCGAAGCTTTGAGCCCGCCCGACTGAAGTACGTCACTTATTTACAAAACAAGAAACTTAACAGAGCTTTTATTCCCTCCGGCTTTTACCTGCAATAAATAGATTCCGGGGCCGACCATTGACCCCTGATTGCTCAGCCCATTCCATTTAAATGTTGTGAAACCCTGACCTAGTTGAAGATTTTCAGCAACATACACATTCCTTCCTGAAATGTCGGTGATGCTTATGGTTGCGTTAGCAACTTGCCCGGCGCCGATCCTGAAATTTAAGAAACCATCATTAACCGGATTAAAAGGCATCGGATAGGGAGTTCCAATACTGAGACTGCCCTGAGGAGCAATGAGCTTTCCGATTCCGACATTCAGTTGGTTTAAATCAAATTTATATGCTGAAAGCCCGTAGGTTCCAATTAAAAGAAAATTCTCATCCGCATGAATTTTCATGGAGGTTATCGGAACATTGCCGATCCCCTGGTTCATACTTTGCCAGGTTTCACCTTCATTTTCACTCATAAACACGCCGGCATCGGTTCCGGTAAAGTACCTCCCCTGCTCACCCGGATCAGCTACAAAAGCATTTACCGGCAGTTCCGGTAGTCCGTTGCTGATGGGTTGCCAGGTCTGGCCCAGGTTTGTCGATTTATAAACATGCGCCAGAGGCTCATCCCATCTGAATCCCGAAAGGGTGACATAAATGGTATTTACATCAAACGGATCTGTGACCACGCGGGTAATCCATCGTTCGGGCAAACCGGTGCTGATGTCATTCCAGAGTGAGCCGCCATTGGTACTGATGTGGGCTCTGCCATCGTCAGTCCCGGCAAGTATAATATCCGGTTCTATTGCTGAAATAGCCAACGTTGTTATGGTATGGAAAGTACTTCCATCATCGCCATTGGTGAGGTCGCCGCTCACCGCGCTCCAGGAATTACCGCCATTGGTGGTTTTCCACACCCGGTAAGTCCCAAAATAGAGTGTCTGCGGATTAACCGGATGCATGACCACCGGTGCCGACCAGTTCACCCTGTCGGATGACCAATAATCATTGATCGGATTCATCCAGTTGCCACCATTGGTTGATTTATGCAACTCACCCCATTGATATTCAGCATAAATGATGTTGGAATTGGTGTAATCAACGATGCTGTAAAACCCATCGCCACCCAAAATGGCATCCCAGTCGCCGGTTTGACCGGTCCAGGTCCTGATCGTATTATTATCCTGAGTACCACCATATATTCTCGCCGGATTCAGTCGGTCAATTTCAATATCATAAAATTGTGTGAGCGGCAGATTGTTGATTTTATTCCAGTTGTTACCATTATTATCACTGAAATATAATCCGCCATCGTTTCCCTCATAAATGCGCCCGGTAACCGGATGAAATACCATCGCATGGTGATCTACGTGCATTTCATAACCCATTTCGGACCAGGAGTTCCCACCATCGGATGAGCCATAGAGATAAACGCCCATCACATAAATCCTGTCAGGATTATCGGGATGAACCCTGATCTGACCAAAATACCATCCGAATGAGCTGTTCATGCCCTGCAGGTAAGAATCGTTGGTACGGGTCCAGTTTTGCCCGCTGTTTTGGGTCTTATATACCGCCACTTCATATTGATTGTCGTAAAAGGCGTATAGCAACGAAGGTGAAGAAGGTGAAATGGCAAGGCCTATTCTGCCGGTTTCATTGCCCTGGGGCAGACCAGTAGTTAGTTCAGTCCATGTATCACCGCCATCGGTCGTTTTCCAGATGCCAGAGGTTGCACCGAACGATCGCCGGTAATTCAATCCGCGCATACGTTCCCACATGGCAGCATACAGAACGTCGGGGTTTGTTGGGTGCTGAACAATATCGATGGCCGAGGTTGAATCGCTCACAAAAAGAACCCGCTCCCAGTTATTACCGCCATCGGTGGTCCGGTAAATACCACGGTTTCCATCGGGTGTAAATAAATTGCCGCAGGCTGCAGCAAACACCCGGTTACTGTTTGAATGATCGATCACAATCCTGCCAATATAAGCCGATAATTCGAGGCCTGAATGTTGCCAGGTTGTTCCGCCATCAACCGATTTGTAGATTCCATCACCCCTGAAACTCTGGCTCGATGAGTTGGCTTCACCGGTTCCGGCGTACATCAGATTGGTATTTGCATTGTCTATCGCAATATCACCCACCGAAATCGTAGCCTGATCGCTGAAAACATTGGTCCAGGATGCCCCGTTATTGGTTGTTTTTAAAATACCACCCGAAGCCGCTGCAACAAAAACAATGTTGAATGATTCACCGGGAATCTCTATATCGGTAATCCTGCCACCAATGTTTGTGGGACCGGCAAAAACCCAACTGTAATCGCTCCTGCCCGCTGCCGCATGCAACTCTTTTGCCTGTCGGACAGCCTGAAGGTAAACCCCGGTCTTTATTCCGCCATTTGGGAAAGTCCGCTGGCGATCCATCCAGTCGGTTGGCAGATAGCCGGGGCCTTTTGGTTGCGATATACGGCTGAGCATTGGATGACTTGTACTAACTTCCCCATTGTATGTCATGGAAGTGTAAATACCGGCAATTACAACAAGTGCTGCTGGAATTATGTTATACAGCATTGTATTTCTGAGTGATTTCATACGTTGGGTTTAAAGACGGGTACAATTTTAATCAGGTGCGATGGATACAAAGATAAAAATTATCATAACTTTGAAAATGTAAACCTTGAGTTTGCTCCGGAAAGTAAAAAAAGAAGGTGAGACACCAAAGCGACATGATATTGTATATCAACACATTAAAATTGGTGGTACTTCGTGTTTTTGTGGCTTGGTGTCAAATAATAAGTTTTCTTAGTGGAATAAACCTTTAAGTCACTATTTATGTCAAAGTCAGCCATCATCTCCGTTATTTCAGCAATCCTGCTGGTAATCTTCGCTATTCAAAATTCAGAGACAGCCCCACTTACCCTGTTTTTCTGGAAATTTGAAATGTCACTGGCACTTATGCTTTTATTGCTATTTATCCTTGGGGCCGGATTTGGATACTTTTTCCATATAGCTGTTGGCCTGCGGAAAAAGAAGGATGCCAGGCTAAAAGCTGAAACTGAAAATAAACTTCAAACGCCAGGTCAGTACTGAGAACCTGTTTAAAATTCATTCAGGACTCCTCAAACAGACTTGTGCTTTAGGGCGGGCATTGTAATCGGCATAAGGAAAGAAACAATTCTGCTATGCCAGATCTAAGTCAATGGCCTTTTGTTTGAAATATCCGGGGAGTGAGGCAAACTTTTCCGCGGGAGGCGCAATTGAGAAACGGGTGAAATTCCAATCGGAAGGTTTCTTAAAGTATTGATAACTCAGCAGGTTTGCCGACCATTCAGTCCAGCAGTCCATGTGATTATAGGTTTTGATCTTATTGGCTTTTCGGGCACTTGACAAACTATCCGGAGCTATCCGCAGCCAGTAAAAAAAGAAACCCCATTTCCTGAATTGCAGTATATGGCCAAATTCATGCCTGAGCAGGTCACGATTTCCGATTCCCGCATTCCCGGCAATGATTCCCAGGCCCGGAATGGTCACAGCAGCGCCTTTCTTAAAAACACCTGCATTGAATGGAATCAGGCTGATACTTTCAAATTTTTTGTAACCCATAAATCAAAAAATCCGGATCATTTTTGCACTCTTCTTCCCCGCGGAACTGAATCCCTTATGAAAATCGAATCGTAAGAAGGAATCAAAGCCGAAGAGTAAGAGATAAAAATATAGGTTCCCGATGAATCAGGTTTAAACCCAAAGGTTGTATCGGTCGAAATGATTATATCGGTGCAAAGTCCATTGTAAGATTCATACAGGCCGGTTGCAGAAATCCCATAAATGGTGTCATCTGTAACCGACTTCCCGAGAAAAATCTTCAGGTCAGACCAGCAGCCATTGGGTGCGGAAGCCCTGGCAAAGACCGGCACTGTCTGGCCAACTACTCCACTGTCAGGGATAATCGTTTCCATAACACTGACATAACCGGTAAATTTTTCATGACTTTCACCTGCCGGATCGCAGGATGCAAGAATCAAAAGCAAAGGAATCAACAAAGAATAAGTTTTTAATTTCATCATAGTCGTTGTCATTTATCAGGTTGCAAATGTCACAAAATTCCTGCCACAACGTTATCAAATTAAAACTCGTAGTCAACCACCGAAAACTTCGGGCACTTATTGCGGTTCCATTCCATAAATGCCTTATGGGCAGGGTGAACCTGGTAGGTATGCAAAGCATTCCTGTCGTCGAATTTGCTGAGCAAAGAAAGGTCGGCAGCTTTAGGATCAAATGCGAAGTTGATTCCAATTTCCAAGGAAAGTATTTCAGGTATCAATGCCGGAAGCGCTTCCAGCTTTAATTTTACTTCCTTTAACATATCGGTTCGCTGATCCGCCGGAATATCATCAGCAAGCCTGAAGAATACAATGTGTCTGATCATTTATAAACTATTTCAGGCAAAATTATTAAAACCTGCTTTTAAAGTCATGATTATTTTCAACTCTTTCGCACCTGAACCACAGTTTTCAGAAATATGATTAATAAATTTGTTATTTCTTGGTTACATAAGCGGATAATGTACTTTTGCATAAGTATAAAAACAGGATTCAATGGTTCCGGTAATTACGTTAACAACCGATTGGGGTATGCTAGATCATTATGCAGGAGCGGTAAAAGGTGCCATCCTGACAAAGCTGCCTGCTGCCCGGATTGTTGACATTACCCACCAGATACCACCGTTTGATCTTAAAAAGGCATCGTTTATCCTGCGCAATTCATATCCTTTTTTCCCCGAAGGAAGCATTCACATCGTGGGGGTAAGCACCGAAGAGTCTGAAACGAATCCACATGTTGCAATTCAATACAACGGGCACTATTTTATCGGAGCTGATAACGGTGTTTTCACCCTGATGTTCGATGGCCATCCTGAGAAAATTGTAGAGCTGACGATTGCCCAGGATACCGGCTATTTCATATTTTCAACACGCGATCGTTTTGCCAAAGCCGCGGTGCATCTGGCTAATGGCGGAAATATAGATGAGTTGGGCGATATCAGGAGCGAACTGAAAGCATTGATCACCCTTAGGCCACAAATAAACGGGAGCAACATCGGAGGACGGGTTATTTATATTGATAACTATGAGAATGTTTTCCTCAACATTACCGCAGGTGAGTTCACCGAAGTAGGGAAAAACCGCAGGTTCTCGCTCATAATAAAGGGGAAATCTCATCCCGTCAACGGCGTACGCGATGCTTATAGTGAAGTACCCGAAGGTGAAATTGCGGTACTCTTCAGCACAACCGGCTTTGTCGAGATAGCCATCAACAAGGGAAATGCAGCAAGTCTGCTCGGGATTAAGAACGACGATGTTATCCTGGTCGAATTCCGGTAACCGGATGTCATTGTTGCCGAACTCAGTATTACTATCCCTGTGGTTTTAAATATTTCAACCCTCCTCCCCCTTTAAGCCGAATTTAAGTAATTTAGCCGCCTGAATGAAGCCCTAATTAACATGATGTTTACACTTTTCCGGAAGGAAATCTACAGTTTTCTCAATTCGCTGATCGGTTACCTGGCTATCATCGTATTTCTGCTGATCAATGGTTTGTTCCTCTGGGTTTTCCCATTGGGATTCAACATCATTGAGAACGGTTATGCCAGCCTCGACAACCTGTTTATGCTGGCTCCCTTCGTTTTCCTGTTTCTTATACCGGCCATCACCATGCGTACATTTGCCGATGAGAAACGAAGCGGAACCATTGAAATGCTGCTTACAAAACCTATTACTGATCTGCAGATTATTCTGGCTAAATACCTGGCCGGGGTTACCCTGGTGTTTTTCTCGCTTTTGCCAACTTTGATATATGCCATCTCTGTCTATTTGCTTGGATTGCCAAAAGGGAACATCGACATGGGTGGCATGTGGGGCTCTTACCTTGGACTCCTGTTCCTTGCATCAGCATTTGTCGCCATCGGTGTCTTTGTATCATCGATTACTGATAACCAGATTGTGGCTTTTATACTGGCACTGGTTATAAGTGGTTTCGCCTACACCGGTTTTGATTTTATCTCAGGGCTTTCCCTTTTCGGCAAAGCCGACCTTTTCATCATGTCACTAGGCATTCAGGCTCATTATGCTTCGATGAGCCGGGGAGTCATAGATACCCGTGACGTGCTCTATTTCCTGAGCATCATCATTATTTTCATCCTTCTGACAAAAATTGTGTTAGAAAGCCGGAAATGGGAGAAAGAGAAAAAGAAAACACAACAAACTATTGGTAATTAAGAGGAGAAATGCCAATGGAAACTTCGCTTAAGAGCCACACCAATATCCGCCGAAACAATATCATTCAACTTGTTCTGGCGTTGGTTATTATTATTTTGATGAATGTAATCGGGTCGTTCATCTTTACCAGGTTCGACCTGACAACCGAAAAACGTTACTCCCTCTCACCTTCAACAAAAAAGCTATTACTGGAAACCGACGACATTGTTTACTTCAAGGTTTACCTCGATGGTGAATTCCCTGCCGGATTTAAATTATTGTCAAGGTCAACCCGTGAAATGCTGGATGAATTCAGGGCATACAGCGACAACATTGAATATGAGTTCATTAATCCATCGGCTGCAGAAAATGCTAAAACCCGGGGTGAAATTTACGAAAGGCTGATTCAGCAGGGACTGCAGCCTACCGACATCAATGTCCGTAAAAAACAGGGACAGGAACAGCAGCGTATTTTCCCGGGGGCAATTGTATCCTATAAGGGCCGCGAAATCCCAATCAGCCTGCTGGCCGAGCAACTGGGTGCTCCGCCCGATGCCATCATCAACAATTCAATACAGGCTTTGGAATATAACATTTCGAATGCAATTAGAAAGCTCAGCGCTTCCAACAAACCAAAGATTGCCTTTACTTATGGACACGGCGAATTGTCGCTGATTGAAACAGCCGACATCAGGTTCGCACTCAGCGATTATTACAATGTTGAACGGGTGAAAATAGCCGGCAATGTAAATGTACTGACCGAACGCAAAGAAAATCAGGATGGTTCTTTCAGCATAGTCAATAAATACAAAGCCATCGTTGTCGCCAAACCCGATTCCGTTTTTTCCGAAAAGGACAAATTTATAATTGACCAATACATTATGCAGGGAGGAAAGGTGCTTTGGCTGGTTGAACCCGTTTTTGCAACAATGGACAGCCTGAAGACAACCGATAATACGATGGGAATCACCCAGGATATTAACCTGAACGACCAACTCTTTAAATACGGCGTGCGGCTCAACAGCAACCTGTTGATGGACATCAACGCCCTGCCCATCCCTATGATTACCGGAAGGACAGGCAACCAGCCACAATTCACTTTCTTCCCGTGGTACTATTTCCCTGTATTAACGGCCACCACAACGCATCCGGTAGTAAATAATCTGAATGCGGTCAGAACTGAATTTATCAGCAGCATCGATACTGTTGGCAGCCCGTTGATAAAAAAAACAATTCTGCTCGAAACTTCAAAATATACCCGTGTTGCCCTTACGCCTGTTATGATATCGCTCGACCTGTTACGCAAAGATCCCGACCCGAAAGACTACACCGATCCTCCACAGGCCGTTGCAGTGCTGCTTGAAGGAGAATTTGAATCGCTTTTCAGGAACAGGCTTACGTCCGAAATATCACAAGCGCCGGAGCTTGGGGTCACCGATAAGGTTGCCGACAATCGTATGATCGTAATCAGCGATGGTGACATTATCATGAACCAGGTGCAGATGAACAACGGTAACCTGATGCCTTTGCCGTTGGGCTATGACCGTCACACAGGACAAACTTTCGGAAACCGTGATTTCATCATGAATTGTGTGAATTATCTTTGCGACGACGAAGGACTGATGTCCGTGAGGTCGCGCGAACTCAAACTGAGGGCGCTCGATGTAACCAAAGCCCGCAACCAGATGCTGATGTGGCAACTGATTAACATTCTGGCACCTGTCGTGCTGGTGATAATTTTTGGAATGGTTCAGTTTATCATTCGTAAACGCAGGTATGCCAGGTAATGAAAACCCATTTGCAGATGCTTCAAAAAATATGAGAAAGAACAGGAATATTTTAATTATCGCGCTTATACTGGCTATAGTTGCAGCCATACTACTTCTTAACAGGTCAAAAAAAACGCTTAGTGCCGATATCAGCGAATTTTCAGTAACCGACACTGCGTCGGTTTCCCGGATTTTTATGGCTGACAAGTCAGACAATAAAGTTCTGCTTGAACGAACTAAAGAGGGTAAATGGACCCTTAATGGGAAGTATGATGTACATGTTGAGAACCTGAACACCTTCCTCCAAACAATCTGCAATCTTCAGGTGAGGGAACCTGTGGCCAGGGCTGCCCACAACAACATCATCAAATTACTTTCCACCAAATCGGTTAAAGTAGAAATTTACCAGAATTCCCATCGCATCAGACTGGGCAATTATCGGTTTTTCCCTTACGAAAAATTAACTAAAACCTATTATATAGGCGATGCTACCATGGATAACGTGGGTACTTACGCTTTAATTGAAGGGGCCGACACTCCGGTTGTACTATACATGCCAGGACTTCGCGGATATGTGGCTACCCGATTCTCAACCCTGGAATCTGACTGGCGGGTGCATACTGTATTCAACAAAAAACTTCCTGAAATAAAAGAAATCAAACTGGAATTTCTTGAAAACCCGGAAGAATCATTCAAAGTAATTAACAACAACAATCAAAATCTAAGTCTTTTCAGATTAATTGACAACCAAAAGATTAACCGTTTTGACACGCTGCAATTAATGTCACTGGTAAATGCTTTCAGGAATATAAGGTATGAAGTTCTGATCAACGATATGGATGCAGTAAAAAAGGATTCTATCGTTAAATCGCTGCCATTGCATCGCGTAACAATTGAGCTTAATGACGGTACGAAACAAACTGCCAAAACCTTCGGCCGGAAACTTCCTGTGCCTGAGATCGATGTTTTTGATGGCTCAACCGTCACCCATGACCGCGACAGGATGTATGCCCTTGTTAACAATGATCAGGATTTTGTTATTGTGCAGTATTTTGTTTTTGACAAAATCCTGCTACCTTTATCTTTTTTCACCGGGCAACAGAACCAGCCGGCAATTAAATAATAAGATCTGATCGGGAAAAGCATGCATAAACTCTCATCCACTAAAGTGTTGGTCACAGGCGGTGCCGGATTTATCGGCTCAAACCTCATTGAAACACTGCTAAAACAAGACAACCGGGTAGTTTGCCTCGACAATTTTTCCACCGGCAAAAGAGAGAACATTGCCCCGTTTCTGAACCATCCAAATTTCACCTTAATCGAAGGCGACATCAGGAATATGGAGGATTGCAAAAAAGCAACAGAAGGAATGGAGTACTTGCTTCATCAGGCTGCCCTGGGATCGGTACCCCGGTCAATCAATGATCCGGTTACAACAAACAATGTGAACATCGGAGGATTTGTGAATATGCTGGTGGCAGCCCGGGACAGCGGAATTAAAAGGTTTGTCTATGCCGCCAGTTCTTCAACTTATGGCGACCACCCTGCCCTGCCAAAGGTAGAGGAGCATATCGGCAAACCCCTCTCTCCCTACGCCGTTACGAAATATGTTAATGAGTTGTATGCCAGTGTTTTCGCTGATCTTTATGGAATGGAAATCATCGGCCTGCGCTATTTTAATGTATTTGGGAAACGTCAGGACCCGGATGGTGCTTATGCCGCTGTGATCCCGAAATTTATCAAATCGCTGATCGATGGAATTCCACCGGTCATTAACGGAGATGGTAATCACACCCGCGATTTCACTTATATTGAAAACGTAGTTCAGATAAACCAACTGGCATTGCTAACGCAGAATCATGAAGCATTGAATACCGTTTACAACGTGGCGTTTGGCGATAACGCCAGCCTGAATGAACTTTACAATCAGCTTACCGGCCTTCTGTCTAAATACAATCCTGCCATCGCCGGCATTCAGCCCATTTACGGCCCGCCCCGCAAAGGCGATATTTTACATTCACTGGCTTCAATAGAAAAAGCCAGGAGATTGCTGGGTTACAATCCTGAATACAGTTTAAAAGACGGTTTACAAGAAGCCATTCAGTGGTACTACGAATACCTGAGCCGATAGGTTTCCCTGGCTATTATCCGGCTTTTGATGTTATCCTGATATCGTAGCAACCAATCGCCGGTTGCCCCCGTGATTGCGGAATTCGCACAGATAAATACCCTGCCACGTTCCAAGATTAAGCTTACCACTGGTCACAGGCACTGTAATGCCCGAACCCGACAAAACCGACTTGATGTGAGCCGGCATATCATCGCTTCCCTCCGAAGTATGCCTGTAATATTGCTGATTTTCGGGCACCAGCCTGTTGAAAACCGTTTCAAAGTCGGTTAATACCGTGGGATCGGCATTCTCATTGATGCACAAACCGGCCGAGGTATGTTTGATAAAAAGATGTAAAAGCCCTGCTTCCGGCAAATCCGGTAATTTAGCAGTAATCAGGTGGGTGATCAGATGAAAACCCCTGCTGAATGCGGGCAGTGAAATCTCAACTTGTTTTATCATACTTTACGATATAAAAAAAAGGGCATTGCTGCCCCTTTCTGTAAATGTTTTAATGAATGCTAATCCTCAATAATAACCTCCTTACCGGCAGCAATATCTTCAAGAATGGCTGTGGTTAAAGATTTCGGCCTTTCGAGCGGATAACCCAGTGCCCTGTCCCAGATGATGTTTGCACAGATTCCAATGGATCGGCCAATGCCAAAAAGTACCGTATAAAAGTCATATTCCTTAACACCGTAATGCCATTGAATTACTCCGGACTGTGCATCTACGTTTGGCCATGGATTCTTCGCCTTACCCTGCTCCAGCAAAATAGGCGGAACAATTCTGTATAGCATATCTACCACTTTAAACAACGGATCTTCCGCAAGGTTCTTCAGGCTGAATTCACGCTGCAGCATATATCGTGGGTCGGTCTTGCGAAGAACAGCATGCCCGAAGCCCGGGATAACCTGGCCTGATTTTAGTGTATCCCAGACAAATTGTTTAAGATCACTCTCACTGGGCACTTCACCATTCATTTTCTCCATCAGGTCGTGCAACCACCGCAGTACTTCCTGATTGGCCAAACCGTGAAGCGGGCCTGCCAATCCATTAACCATGGCGCTGATTGAAAGATAAACATCTGACAACGAACTTGCTACCAAATGGCCGGCATGAGCACTCACATTACCACCTTCATGATCGGCATGTGTAATAAAGTGCATTCGCATAACATCGTCATAAGGTTTCCCGATTCCCATCATGTGGGCAAAATTGCCACCGAAATCCATGTTGGGGTTCGACTGTATCCTTTTACCATCGCGATAAAGTTTGGCATAAGTATAAGTAGCTATCTCAGGCAGTTTGGCCAGTAAACTCAGTGAGTCTTCATACGTTGAATCCCAGTAATCGAGTTTGTTGAGTCCGGCATGATACTTTTTCGTGAAAAACGATTCGCGGTGCATGGTAAGGATCGCAGTCGAGAAAATCGTCATCGGGTGGCTACAGCATGGCATTCCATCTATTACTTCGTAAATATACCTGGGCAGTATCCTCCTTTTGTTAAACTCGTCAGCAACTTCAGCGGCCTGTTCGTCGGTAGGCATATCGCCGGTGAGCAGAAGGTAAAACAGCCCTTCAACCAAAGGCATTTCTGAATTTTTCGCTTTCGGTAGTTTTTCAAACACTTCAGGAAGTGTATAGCCGCGGTAACGGATTCCTTCTATAGGATCGAGGTAGGAAATGTCGCTCACCAGCGATTTGATACCGCGCATTCCGCCAAGAATCTGGCCTATGGTAATTTTATCAACAACCACATCACCATATTCCTTCATAAGCCGCTCGGTGCGGGGCCTCCAGTCCATTATTTTTTCATACAGGGTATCTTTCAGTCTCTTTGCCATTGGTTAAGTTCTAATGGTTTTACAATATTTCGGGCTTCAGTTTTGTATTATCAAATTTACCAACTCTGTTCCAAATTCGGAAGTTTTAAGTTTAATGGCATTCTCCATCTGACGATGAAAATCATACGTTACTTTTTTGGCTTGAATGGCTCTTTCAATAGCGGAATATATAAGTGTGGCAGCTTCATTCCAACCCATATATTCGAGCATCATAGCACCGGAAAGGATAACAGAACCGGGATTTACCATATCGAGGCCTGCATATTTCGGAGCAGTACCGTGTGTTGCTTCAAAGATGGCATGACCAGTCACATAATTGATGTTAGCCCCGGGAGCAATTCCAATTCCTCCAACAATCGCGGCCAGTGCATCGGAGATGTAGTCACCATTCAGATTAAGGGTGGCTATTACAGAATATTCAGCAGGCCTTAACAGAATCTGTTGCAGGAAAGCATCGGCAATAACGTCCTTCACCAGAATTTTGCCTGAATCAAGCGCTGATTTCTGCGCAGCATCAGCAACTTCTTTCCCTTTGGATGCGGAAATTTCATCATATTCGGCCCATGTGAAGGTTTTATCACCAAATTCGCGGCGGGCAAGATCATAAGCCCATGCTTTGAAAGCGCCTTCGGTAAATTTCATGATGTTGCCCTTGTGCACAATAGAAAGTGATGGCAAACCTCGCTGAATGGTATAATTAAGGGCTGCCCTTACCAGGCGGTCGGTTCCTTCTTTCGAAACAGGTTTTACACCAATTGAACTCGACTCCGGAAACCTGATATTGGTCACCCCCATCTCTTCGATCAAAAATTTTTTAACCTTATCAGCTTCTGGGGTACCGTTCATGAATTCTATGCCGGCATAGATATCTTCTGTGTTTTCACGGAAAATGTGCATGTCAACCTTCGAGGGATCTTTTACCGGGCTGGGAACTCCTTCAAACCATCTTACCGGACGAAGGCAGACATATAGATCCAACTGTTGCCTGAGCGCAACATTCAGCGATCGGATGCCTCCTCCTACCGGAGTGGTTAATGGCCCTTTTATCCCGACCTTGTAGTGTTTAAATGCTTCGAGCGTTTCCTCTGGAAGCCAGTTTCCGGTTTTGTTAAACGCTTTTTCGCCGGCCAATACTTCTTTCCAGATTATTTTCCGCTTCCCATTGTATGCATTTTTAACAGCAGCTTCCAAAACTCTTTGGGAGGCAGCCCAGATATCCGGGCCTGTGCCATCTCCTATAATAAAAGGGATTACCGGTTCGTCCGGTACAGTCACCTTTCCATTAGAAACAGTGATTACTTGTTCGATCATTCCTTATATTTAATTTAGTAGTTATGTCAATTTATGAATACTTCCATAAAGAGCAAAGATATAAAAGGTTTTCATACAAAACTAACAGAAAATTAACAAATAGGGCTGATAATTGTTTCACTGAAAGCCATGCTGAATAACATAATCCAATTCTTTGTGAACAGGTGTCCGTAATTAAAGCTAACTATGAATATTTCAGAAGAAAATCTCAAAAGTGTAATTGCTCAAATCCCGGAAGGCAATGGATTAATCGTTTTCGATGGCTCCTGTGTACTCTGTAATTATTCTGTTGGATACGTGCTGAAGATTGATAAAAGAAGAAAACTCAACTTTGCAACCTTCGATTCAGAAATTCTGAAGAATACCGACTCAATGATGTTTTCTTCCGGATATGGGAAAAGCATTGTTTTTATTGACCAAAGTGGTATTTATACAGAATCTGATGCAGTGTTACACATAGCAAAACTGACAGGTTCTTTCCCGGTTTTGAGCCGCATCGGATTGCTGTTTCCGCGTTTTTTAAGAAATAACATTTACCGACTGATCGCCCGTTACCGCTATCGATGGTTTGGCAAAACAGAGAATTGCATTGTCCCGGGGCCTGCTGATGCTGGTCGGTTTTACTGGTAAATATTTGTTTAATTACCGCACTGAACAAAATACAGATTTTAACATCTTTTGTATAACTTTGCAAATCAGTCAAAAAATTGACTTATCGTTATCAATTTTACAATCCCATCATCTGAAAAGACTCTTACTGAACCAGTTACTCATACTTACTTACTCAAATGAAAAGATTTGTCGGTTTTACCATAGTTACCATCTTGTTGCTACTTATTACTGTGCCGGAAAGTTCAGCTCAGAATGGCACGATCAGGGGATTTGTGTATGAAAAAGAAACCGGTGAACCGGTCATTTTTACCAATGTGTATCTGTACCGTACCAGTTTTGGAGCTGCAACCGACGTTAACGGCTACTTTACAATTACCAGGATTCCGGACGGTGACTATACGCTTATGGTCACGTATCTCGGCTATGATACGTTACGCGAAAAAGTCAATATTAAAGGGAATTCTGTATTAACCAAAAAACTGTTTCTGCAAAAAGGCGCATTTAATCTTGATGCTGTTCAAATTACTGCCGAACGTGAGGAAGCACGAAGCGACACCCGGACTTCGGTTATCAAACTAACGCCCAAGCAAATCAGCCGAATCCCAACCATTGGCGGACAACCTGACCTGGCCCAGTACCTTCAGGTTCTACCCGGTGTCATTTTTACCGGTGACCAGGGAGGGCAGCTTTACATCAGAGGGGGATCGCCAATTCAGAATAAAGTGATCCTGGATGGGATGATTGTTTATAATCCGTTTCATTCTATTGGATTGTTTTCGGTTTTCGACACTGATATTCTGCGCAATGCCGACATCTACACCGGCGGTTTTAACGCTCAGCATGGCGGAAGAATATCATCTATTATGGACCTGACTACCCGTGATGGAAACAAAAAAAGAATCGCAGGCAAAGCCGGGGCCAGCACATTCGGCGCCAAGCTCATGATCGAAGGCCCTATTAAGAAGCAAACCGAATCGAACGAGGGAAGTGCATCGTTTATTATTTCAGCAAAGAATTCTTACCTGAAAGAAACCTCAAAGTATCTTTATGAATACATAGATTCGGCAGGCCTTCCGTTCAACTATACCGATGTTTACGGCAAGGTTTCAATCAATGGTGGTAATGGTTCGAAAATCAACCTGTATGGATTTAACTTCAACGACAAAGTTGATTACTCACAGCTTGCCAGCTACAACTGGGAATCATCGGGCGGCGGAGCCAATTTTCTGGTAATCCCTGGCAATAACCCGGTTTTGATGGAAGGTAACTTTGCCTATTCAACCTATAAAATAAATATGGAGGAAGGTTCACTCCCATCCCGTTCAAGCACGATCAATGGATTCAATCTGGGCCTGGGGTTTACCTATTTCATGGGTAAAGACGAAATAAAATATGGCATTGAAATGCTGGGATTTAAAACCATATTTGACTTCTATAATTCAGTGGGACAGGCCATTAATCAAACGGAAAATACCACTGAACTTGCCGGATTTGTGAAGTATAAAATGACAAGGGGTAAATTGTTATTTGAACCCGGCCTCCGGGTGCAGTATTACGCTTCACTTTCAAATTTCTCTCCGGAGCCCCGCCTCGCAGTTAAATACAATCTGACCGACAAGATCAGGCTGAAAATGGCAACCGGTCTGTATTCCCAGAATCTCATCAGTGCAACGTCAGATCGTGATGTGGTGAATCTCTTTTATGGATTTTTATCGGGTCCCGACAACCTTCAGGAAACCTTTGAAGGTAAAAAGATCAACCACAAACTTCAGAAATCTGAGCATATCATTGCCGGAATTGAGCTCGACCCAATGCCTGCCATGACACTAAATATTGAAGTTTATTACAAGAACTTCTCCCAACTGACCAATATTAACCGCAACAAGGTTTTCCCGGATGATGAACCATATAACGATCCGAGCAACCCCAATTATAAAGAACCAATTTATCGAAAGGATTTTATCATTGAAAAAGGCAATGCCAATGGATTTGACATTTCCTTAAAATATGACAAACGCAAAATCTATCTCTGGGCTGTTTATTCACTGGCGTATGTTAACAGAAATGATGAAATCATATCGTACGTTCCTCATTATGATCGACGACACAATGTGAACCTGGTTGGCTCATACCGGTTTGGTGAAGAGCTGATGTGGGAATTTAATGCACGCTGGAACCTTGGCTCAGGCTTTCCCTTTACACAAACGCAGGGTGAATATGAGAAAATTACCTTCGAAGAGGGAGCTGGCACCAACTACATCGTATCAAACGGCGAACTTGGTGTTCTGTATGGCGAGTACAACAAGGCACGGCTTCCGTATTACCACAGACTTGACCTCAGCCTGATGCGTCGTTTCAGGATCGGGGAAGAGGGTATATTGGAAATAAACCTCAGCGTTACCAATATTTATAACAGGGACAATATCTTTTATGTAAACCGCATCACCGGCGATAAGGTTTATCAGCTACCCCTTATGCCAAGTTTCGGGCTCAGCATGAGTTTTTAGTATAATACAAAGGTTGAAATCCTTGAATCTGCAATTAAAACCTTCCGGATTTTTTCGTAGGATTAAACCTGACAAATAAATGCTTTAATTTCAAAATCTGACCCTAACAACAGGTGCTTACCCGGTGGATTTTCATTCCCTGTTCCGGGAATCAATGATGATGGTAACAGGGCCGTCGTTTATCAATTCTACTTTCATATCGGCGCCAAACCAGCCACCGGCAACTTTAAGTCCGGTTTCAGTACGAAGTTTTTTTAAAAAACTATCATACAAAGGGATGGCATGTTCCGGGCGTGCTGCTTTGATATAAGAAGGCCTGTTACCTTTTTTTGTACTTGCATGCAGGGTAAACTGACTGACAACCAGCAGTTCCCCTTCGATTTCCATCACCGAGAGGTTCATTACCCCTGCCTCATCACCAAACACCCTGAGCCTGGCGATTTTACCGGACAACCAATCCACGTCTTCTTCCCTGTCAGGTTCTTCAATCCCAAGCAGAATAAGTAGCCCGGTTTTAATGCTGTTTTCACCAAACCCTTCACTTCTGACCGATGCTTTGCTAACCCTTTGAATAACGACCCTCATAAACCAGATAAAAATTAATGGCTAATCCCATTCTGTTTCTTCGAAGTACTCATCCCTGAGTATGCTGATGTAGTTTGAATAGCGTGTATGGCTGATCAGGCCTTTGGCTAAGGCTGCTTTCACAGCACAACCGGGTTCGTGAACATGGGTGCAATTGCTAAACTGGCATTTGTGCATCAGTCCGCGCATTTCGGGAAAACGCTCGGGAACTTCCTGCTTATCAAAATTGACAAGTCCAAACTCCTTGATGCCTGGGGTATCGATCACAAAACCACCATTCGATAAGGGAATCATTTCTGCAAAGGTTGTCGTATGTTTGCCTTTGTGATGGTATTCAGAAATATCTCCCACCTTCCTGATTATACCTGGCTCAATAACGTTGATCAGGGCAGTTTTACCAACGCCCGAATGACCCGCCAGCAAACTCACTTTCAACCTGAGTAATTCGTTCACCTCTTCAATACCTTGTGCAAATAAGGCAGATGTTTTATAGCAGGGATATCCCAGCCCGGAGTATAACTGAATCCATTCGCCGAGTTCTACCATCTCTTCTTTTGAGTATTGATCGCATTTATTGAAGATCAGGAATGCAGGAATGTGATATGCTTCGGCAGTTACCAGAAACCGGTCGATAAAACCGGTTGAAGTACGGGGTCTGGTTAAGGTTACCATCACAATTGCCTGATCAATGTTGGCGGCAATAATATGTGATTGAGCGGAAAGGCGTGTTGCCTTCCTGACGATGTAATTATGTCTTGGGGCTATATAGTGAATCAAACCAAAATCAGTATCTTTCTGAAAACTGAATTCAACCTTGTCACCAACGGCTAATGGATTCGTGGAGCGGATGCCCTTTATCCTGAAATTTCCTTTCAGTTTACATTCTGTAATTTTTTCATTGTCAGAAAGTACAGTGCACCAACTGCCTGTCGATCGGATTACAATGCCTTTATAGCTATCCATACTTACAGGAAATTATAATGCTTGCGTACCGGTTTCCGGATATCCCAAACACAGTTTAATCCGATTCTGAATATTACAAAATCTCCCGGGAATATTTTATAATTACCTGTTTCTGTTTCTATTATAACTTCACCTTCAAGAAAGAAACACCATTCTTCTTCTTCATAGGTATGAGGGAAACGGGAAACTTCTTTCTCCCATACAGGCCAGCTTCTGACTTTCTTCTGATCGATTTCCTCCTGAGAAATTTTTCGTATTTCAATCATAAAAGACATTGGCATTAAAGTTATTTTATGGAATTTGTAAAACTACGAAATTTTCATACATTTGTTAAATACTAATTCTGCCTGGACTACGAGGATATCTGGTCGGGAAATAACTTCTGAAGGATTGCAGAACCAGACATTCTGCTGATAATAATAAAAATTTAATCTAAATGCTCTTATATGGTGACCATCGTGGGATTGCTGATTTCGCCCGTAATTTTTTTAGCTTTATTTTTTTATTTGAAGTACAAATTTCCGGGTGGCGGGTTTGACTTACTCTTTAGAGCCTTTATATGGGGTTGCATTATTGCAATTCCTGTGATAATGGCCGATCAGGTAGCGCATTATCTTCAGATTGACGGGGCCCGAAGTATCCGGCGGATGATCGTCTATTCATTTGTAGTAGTAGCTTTTGTCAGTGAAATAAGTAAATTTCTGCCGCTGCGGCTTTCTATCGTAAAACGGAACCGGTTTTCAGGCCCTAACCCAGGCATTCATTACTCCGTTGCTGTCGCGTTAGGGCTGGCAACCATCTATGCTGTATATCATGCCTATTTTTCGGCCATGAGTGGCGCAGATACAGTTTATTATCTCTCCATCGGCCCAATGAATGCCGTTCTGGGTATAATTATGGGATTTTTTCTTGGCATGGGCAAACTGCGTAAAAATCTTTTTATCGACTCCATGACAGGGTTGGCAGCTACCATTTTCTTTCATGGAATATACCGGTTTACCCTCCTGACCAGTGATATTACATTGTTCTGGTTATTTGTCACAGGAACGTTTTTTATCGCAGCCATCCTTGTATTTAAAAGCAGGAAAGCAACCGCTGATTCATATTAGCCGGTAAATCTTCCCGGGCAGGCATTTTATTAACCCTTCAAATTCAAGATTCAGAAGAGCCGATACTGCTTTACTGGTTTGTAGTCCTGATGTGAGGCAAATTTTATCGAGACTGCAATCGCCGTTTTCGTTCAGAATCGCGATAACGGTTTCCTGATCCGGTTCAAGATTGATAAACAGGCTTCTCTGGGCAGGTGGTTGTTTGGCTTTTTGATTGTCCCAGCCCATGATGTAGCAAATGTCGGCGGCTGACTGAACCAGGGCAGCACGGTTGGTTTTTATCAGGTTATTGCATCCTTCCGAAACCGGATCGCCAATCCTGCCCGGTACGGCAAACACATCCCGGTTGTATGAATTTGCAATATCGGCCGTAATCAGTGCTCCACCTTTCGCACCAGCCTCAATAACAACTGTGGCATCAGCCAGCCCGGCAATCACCCTGTTTCTCCTGGGGAAATTCTCCCTGTCGGGATTCGTTTCGCTGATGAATTCTGTAACCAGCCCGCCCTGCCCTATCATTTTTTGAGCGAGTGACTTATTCAAAGGTGGATACACCCGGTCGAGTCCATGGGCGAGTACACCCATTGTTTGCAATCCCTCGTCCAGCGCGGCCTTGTGCGCGCAGGTGTCGATACCATAAGCCAACCCACTGACGACCAAAATATTCTGCTCTGCAAGGCTGCTGATCAACTTACGGCAGATTTCCCTTCCGTATTCAGTAGCCCTGCGGGTACCAACCACACTTACAATCTTCGCATGGTTAAGGTCCGCGTTGCCAAGGGTAAAGATCAGCACCGGGCTGTCAATGCAATGCTTCAGCCGCTCGGGATAGCCCTGTTCTGTAAAAAAAGAAGTGCTGATCCCATACTTTCTGATAAACTCCACCTCTTTTTCGGCCCGATCCAGCACACGCCGGTTGGCCAATATCAGCCCTACCGTGCCCTGCCCCATGCCTGGTATTCTGAGCAGGTTGGCCCGTTTCTCGGTAAAAACTGCCTCAGGACTTCCGGTAAACGCGATGAGTTTACGGGCATTAATATCTCCAACTCCCGGCAAAAGCGTGATTGCGATCTGGTATTGGAGGGTCTTGTCGTCAGTGATTGGCATGTTGCGAATTTATGAACTTTTCGTTAATTCTTTAATACAGCCTTCAAATGCAATGCCGTGTGAGTATATTTGCATAAAAACCAATGCAGCAGCCCTCACCTAAACGGATATTAGTTTGCCCGCTCGACTGGGGGCTTGGTCATGCAACGCGCTGTATCCCGCTGATAAGGGAATTAATTTCAGCAGGTGTGGAAGTTGTAATTGCATCAGATGGCCTGCAACTTAAACTGCTCAGTAGTGAATTTCCAGAAATGGAATGGGTGGTTTTACCAGGATATAAAATAAAATATGGAAGAAAAACAGGTGTCGGGCTGAAAGTATTTATAAACTCACCCGGGATTCTATTTAGCATTTACAAGGAACATTCCGAACTGAAATCGCTGATTAAAAATTATAGAATCGACGGGGTTATTTCAGACAACAGATACGGGCTATGGAACAAAAAAGTGCGAACAGTGCTGATGACGCATCAATTGAATATTATTGCACCGGAAACCCTGAAATTTACTGAGCCGCTTCTTCGATCATTTGTCAGATACTTTGCAGGAAAGTTTGATGAATGCTGGATACCTGATACCGAAGGCAAAGATAATTTATCAGGCAAACTTTCACATGGCTTCATTCATCCTGCAAATACATCCTACATTGGGATCCTCAGCAGGTTCGATCATAAGGAAACTCCCATAAATGGCAGGCAATACGACCTGGTTGCATTGGTATCAGGCCCTGAACCTCAACGAACAATGTTTGAAGACAAACTGCTTAGCCAGTTGCCGGTTGAAGGTAAAAAGTGTCTGATCATCAGGGGGATTCCGGGCGATACGCAGATAACAAACCTCAGGAGCAATCTCGATTCGGCCAATCACCTCTCTGCCAACCCGATGCATGATATCCTCTCTAAAAAACCGATCGTTGTTTGCCGGTCAGGCTATTCTACACTGATGGATATTGCCTTCACCGGAAATAAAGCAGTACTGATTCCAACACCGGGACAGACTGAGCAGGAATACCTTGCCCGTTTCCTGGAGGAAAAGGGCTTCTATCTGGCTTGTAACCAGAAAGATATGACTCTCGAAAAAGCGCTGAACGAGTTGGAAAAGCGCAAACTAAGGCCAACTATCAGGGCTGTTTCACAATATGCCGGATTTATCAGGAATTTCATCAGAAAAATTAATGAATCGGATAGCGTTAAGGTGCAAATGCCAAAATCCATCTAAAAATATTACTTTTGCTTGCTTAAAGAAACCAAACAATGATTCTACAGCAAATTACCTGGGACATCAGCCCGCTGATTTTTAAACTTGGCGGCCTTCAGGTCAGATGGTACGGCCTTTTTTTCGCACTGGCCTTCTACCTCGGTTACATTATTCTCGACAAACAGGTTTTCAGGCGCGAAGGCCTGAAGATTGACATGCTCGATAAACTGGCTACTTATGTTGTTATCGGAACCATTGTAGGTGCCAGGCTCGGCCACATTTTCTTTTATGAGCCGCAATCCTATCTTCAGGACCCGATCAGTATTCTGAAAATCTGGGAAGGCGGGCTCGCCAGCCATGGTGCTGCCATCGGTATTCTTCTGGCGCTTATGCTTTTTGTGAGAAAATCGGGCAAAACATACCTGTGGACACTCGACAGGGTAGTCATTGTTGTAGCGCTTGGTGGCTTTTTCATCCGTATGGGCAACCTGATGAACAGCGAGATCTATGGCCACTTTACCTCTTTACCCTGGGGATTTATTTTCGTCCGCGACGGGCAGACTGATCCCCGGCATCCAACCCAGATTTACGAGGGGCTTACCTACCTTTTATTATTCTTTGCCCTGATGGCTTATTACCGTAAGAATTTAAAAACCATGAAAGAAGGCACCATCTTCGGCATCTTTTTAATAGTGCTTTTTGGTGTCAGGTTCCTGATTGAATTTGTAAAAGAACCCCAGGTAGCCTTTGAGCAAACCATGGCTCTGAATATGGGCCAGTGGCTGAGTATTCCTTTTATTTTGGCCGGGGTTGCACTTTTGATTTATAATTACAGGAAGAAAGCAACGAATTAACTTGCCAGAAGTGAAATAGAAACCTTTTAATAATTAGCATTAGGGACACGACATGTCGTGTCCCTAATGCTATAAAGGTGCTAAAAGCGCCGGGATTCTTTGGCAATGTAGAAAAAGAAAATGCGTAACTGCTGAAGCCTAATTAAAAAGATCCATATATTCCTGCGGGATCATCATTTTCGATTTTATCTCATCGAGCAATGGTTGTTGGTTATAAGTGCGGCCATACTCCCATATTCTCGACATCACAGCGAATGCCTGCATACGGTCGTCCTCATAAAAGCTGCTGAACTTCGGATTAACCGACGCATAATATGCCAGGTTCCCGGTGTATATGTCTGCGAGGGTTTTAACAAAATTGTTCGCTCTTACGGTATCACCGGCCAGGTAATAGACCTCTGCCAAAGGAAGCATATAATAATCAAAACTCATTTTCTCGTTGGGGAACTCTTTCAGGCAACGGTCGGCAACTGCGATAGCCTCGGTATTTTTGCCTTTATTGACCAGGGCCTGGGCTAACCTCATAAAATTCTGTTTGTGCATCATCGAATTGCGGTAGCTTTCGCGGTCAACATAAACCCCTGGTTGATTCAGATTACCCCATTTGCTCTTATTCATCAGAATGTCATAAGAAGCTTCGGTATCAACCCCACCAAGACCGGCAATATAATCATCGGCTAAAACCGGAATAAACTTATAAACCACCCCGGTTTGATGACAATACTTATCGATGCCAAGCACCTTGTTTACACTCGAAGGACTGGCAAAGTAGAGCGGACGCTCCCAGTTGTTGCTTGCGAGAAAGTCGAGCAACATCAGATCATTCTTGTACAGATAATTCGATTTGATTTCCCACTCCACAACCGGAACGATCCTGTCAGCCATATAAGCAGGAACAATTCCATTGCTGACGGCTTTGGCTGAGTCAACGGTGAGCCTGACTTTACGGACAGGGAAATAGTTAATTCTTTCACCGCTTTGAAGCTCGACTTTGCTCCGATTGGTTTCATCCGCAATAAAATCGATGATCTCTTTCAGTTCGAATTGCTGTCCGCCGCCACGATCAACAAAAGGAATATATTCATTGATCCCCTTGTTGTATTGCGCTGGTGTTAGTGTAAGCCTGAGCGGTTCCGAGTCGTATATCTTCCTGGCCAACTGGTGAACATACCAGTCACCGGATGCCAGCATATAGTTTACAACCCGCACATCTGTTCTTAATCCTTCGACCTCCTGGGCGTACCAGAGTGGAAAAGTATCGTTGTCGCCATTGGTTATCAAAATGGCATTGGGGGCGCATGAATTAAGATAATTCGCGGCAAAATCGCGGGCGGCGTATTTGTTACTCCGGTTGTGATCGTCCCAGTTTTCGGCAGCCATAATGCCGGGGACCAATACAACACAGGCAAGTGTTACCACAGCCGCAGAAACAACCGGTGAGGCTTTTTTGCTCAGAGCGTCGAAGAGTGACAATACCCCCAGCCCGATCCAGATAGCAAAAGCGTAGAATGAACCTGCATACGCATAGTCCCTTTCACGCGGCTGGAAAGGTGTTTGGTTGAGATACAACACAATGGCAATACCGGTCATAAAGAAAAGCAGAGCCACAACCACCCCATCCTTGTAATTCCTGTTAAAATGGAAAAACATCCCGATCATCCCTAATATTAACGGCAACAGATAATACTTGTTACGGGCAGGGCTTTGCATACTCTGTGGCAGATCTGTTTGCTTGCCCAACCGCCATTCATCAAGAAATGTAATACCGCTGAGCCAGTTTCCGTTGCTAATCCCACCATGCCCTTCTATATCGTTCTGCCTTCCTGCGAAGTTCCACATAAAGTACCGGAAATACATGTGGCCCATTTGATATCGGAAGAAAAACCGCAGGTTCTCACCAAAGGTTGGCTTCATCAGCGTTACTGTTTCACCATTGTTGCTGGTACCTGTTATCGGTATGCCCTGAATTTTGCCCCAACTCTGATAAGCTTTGATGTGATTGTCCTGCGCACTATACATACGGGGGAAAATCGTGCTAAATTTGGGGTCATAAATCGGATTGGCGCTTTTTCGCGGATCGGTGATCACATATTTGCCTTTCACGACGTCTCTGATATAAATCGGATTACCATCGGAATAAGGATTCCTGGGATCAAGCGGTGCATTGTAATACTGTCCGTAAAATATCGGCCATGAGCCATATTGTTCACGGTTCAGATATGAAAGAAGGCTAATGGCATCGTCAGGGTTATTTTCGTTGATCGGCGTATTGGCATTGGCCCTGATCACCAGCATCAAAAACGATGAATAACCGATCAGAATGAACGTCAGAGAGAGAATAGCAGTATTTGCAATTAGTTTGCCTTTTTTGCGGGTGTAATGGATACCAAAAATCAGCAAGCCGATAATCAGGGCAAAATAGAACACAATGCCGGAATTGAAAGGAAGGCCAATATTATTAACAAAGAAAAGCTCAAATTTAGCCGCCAGATCAACTACCCACGGGATGATGATATACATAATGAAAGCCAAAAGGAAAATGGATATTGAGGCTGTAATGATAATTCCTTTGGTTGCCGGTTTATACTTTTTGTAGTAATAAACAAATGCTATAGCCGGAATAGCAAGCAGATTGAGCAGGTGAACACCAATCGACAATCCTACGAGGTAAGCAATAAATACCAACCAGCGGATTGAATGCTTCTGGTCAGATTGCTCCTCCCACTTCAGAATAGCCCAAAAAACAATTGCTGTAAAGAAAGATGACATGGCATATACTTCGCCCTCCGCGGCTGAAAACCAGAAAGAGTCGCTGAATGTGTAAGCCAGGGCCCCAACCAATCCGCTACCAAGCACTGCAAAAAGTTGTCCATCGGTCAGTTCCTGATCCTTTGCAAGCAGTTTCTTCGCCATGTGGGTAATAGTCCAAAAAAGAAACAGGATGGTGAAAGCGCTGACAAGCGCCGACATCAGGTTAACCATCATAGCTACATTCTCAGTGTTGCCCATAGCAAAAAGAGAAAAAAATCTTCCAGCCATCTGAAATAAAGGAGCTCCCGGCGGATGACCCACCTGAAGTTTAAATGCAGTAGCAATGTACTCACCACAATCCCACCAACTGGCCGTTGGTTCGATGGTAAGGGTGTAAACAACTGCGGCTACAAGAAAGCTGAACCAGCCGAAGATGTTATTGAGCTGTTTGAAATTTTTCATCCTTTAAAAATGATTAATACAAATATAGTAATTCGGAAAAATATCTAATTGACATTCAGCCAAATAAGTGACTACTGGCTAAATACAGGCTGAAATTAGCCTAAAACGTGGCGAAGTTAGTGAATTTGAATAAACTGCAAGCCACCTGAATTGACAATAAGTGTTAATGATATAAAAATCAGAATTTCACAAAATTCAAAGTTTTGAAAGACAAATTTTCGCAATTCAAAAATAATACCTATTTTTGCACACCTTTTTGAGGGGAGTCTGTCCGATAGTGTAATGGTAACACGTCTGATTTTGGTTCAGAAGAGTCTAGGTTCGAGCCCTAGTCGGACAACTGATTGGATCCTGTCGCCCGCCGTGCTTTTACCGGCCAACTTTTATGGCGAATCGATTTTGAGGGGACTGATTTGTCCCCTCTTTTATTAAACTGATAAAAATGATCAACGCGGAAGACATTCGCAAAACCATTGAGCAAAAGCTTGAAACCACTGATAAATTCGTGGTTGAAGTCAGGGTAAAATCAGGTAACCACATTACCGTTTTGCTCGATAGTGACACCAGCATTAACATTGACGACTGCATCGCTGTTACAAGACTGATTGAGTCGGCATTTGACAGGGAAACAGAGGATTACGACCTGGTTGTGTCATCAGCAGGTATTGACCAGCCTTATAAATTACGCCGTCAATATCAGAAAAACATTGGCCGCGAAGTTGAAGTTACCCTTACTGATAAGTCAACTTTTGCCGGTAAACTTATGGCTACGGATGAAACCGGAATTACGGTTTATCGTAAAACTAAGGTGAAGAAGGTAGAAACCGAAGAAACGAGGCAAATACCTTTCAATGAAATTAAACAAACCAAAGAGATCATCTCTTTCAAATAAATCAAATCATCATCCATTCTAAGGAACAACTTTAAGAAAATGGAACATATTAATTTAGTCGAAACTTTCTCCGAATTCAAGGAGTTCAAAAACATCGACCGCGAAACCATGATGCGCATCATAGAAGATGTGTTCAGGCACATGTTGATCAAAAAACATGGATCGGACGAGAACTTCAACGTAATTGTCAACATCGACAAGGGCGATCTTGAAATCTGGAGGAACCGCGAAATCGTGGAAGATGGCGCCGTTGAAGACGAAAACAGACAGATTGCCTATTCTGAGGCCATTAAGATTGAACCTGACTTTGAAGTTGGTGAAGAAGTTTCTGAAGAAATAAAAATGAAGGATTTCGGAAGGCGTGAAATTCTCACCATCCGTCAAAACCTGATGGCCAAAATTCAGGAATTTGAAAAAGACAATATTTTCAAGAAATACAAGGAAAAAATCGGGGAAATTATCACCGGCGAAGTCTATCAGGTCTGGAAAAAAGAAATTCTGGTTCTTGACGATGAGTATATTGAACTAACCCTGCCCAGGTCGGAACAGATTCCATCAGATTTTTACCGGAAAGGCGACACGCTTCGTGCTGTTGTTTCAAAGGTTGACATGAGGAACAATACCCCGGTCATCGTGCTTTCACGCACATCGCCGGCATTTCTCGAGCGTCTGTTCGAAGCGGAAGTTCCCGAAGTTTACGATGGTCTTATCACCATCCGAAACATTGTCAGGGTTCCTGGCGAAAGGGCGAAACTGGCCGTAGAAAGCTACGACGACCGCATTGACCCTGTGGGTGCCTGCGTAGGTATGAAAGGTTCCAGGATACATGGTATCGTGCGCGAATTGCGCAACGAAAACATTGATGTCATCAATTTTACATCGAATCCTTCGCTATACATCACCCGCGCACTGAGCCCGGCCAAGATTTCATCGATCACAATCAATGAAGGTACAAAAAGGGCCGATGTGTATATGAAACCCGATCAGGTTTCACTTGCTATTGGTAAAGGCGGTTATAACATCAAACTTGCCAGCAAGCTAACCGGTTACGAAATTGACGTTTACAGGGATACGGATGTCGACAATGAAGATGTTGATATTCAAGAATTTGCCGATGAAATCGATCAGTGGATCATCGATGAACTCAAGACCATTGGCTGTGATACAGCCCGGAGTGTTCTTGATCTGAGCATCGAAGAACTGGTAAACAGAACCGATCTTGAAGAAGAAACCATCAAAGAGGTTATCAGGATTCTGCGTGCGGAATTTGAATAACGTGTTTGAATAAACACCATTGTTTAACAGGAATATTCCGGAATTCGCAAGGCTTGAATAACTTAATTAGCGTATTTTTACAGAAAATCCGTATCAACAAGCGGAGCATAACATCAGATTTCAATATGTCAGAAGTAAGCAAAAGCACAAGACTAGGGAAAGCGGCGCAGGAATTCAACGTCGGGGTGCCTACTATTGTCGAGTTCCTGAATAAAAAGGGAATTAAAATAGACAATAACGCCAACACAAAACTTGACCCGGAGGTTTACGCTTTGCTGGTAAAAGAGTATCAATCGGAGAAGAATGTTAAAGACCTCTCGAAAAAGATTGAGCTAGAATACACCCAGCATAAAACCATATCAATTGCCGACAAACGACCGGCAATTGACGACGAATTTGAGGCTGAGAGCGGGCGTAATGAACTCTTTATCCGCAATATGCCGCCTGAACATGAACTGGTAGCAAAGCCAAAACCTGCTGCTGAAGAAATCCCGGCCGAGCCAAAAGTTATTGAAGCTAAGATTGAAACACCCAAACCGGCTCCGGCTCCTGAACCCAAAGTTGAATCTGAAAAGGTTGCAGAAACGGTAAAACCTGAAAGCCACCCGGCAGAGCCTGAAAAACCGGTTCAATCTGAAATACCTGAAGTTAAAACACCGGAACACGAAGCTGAACCGGAAACAGTCCATACCAATTCAAAGACCACGCCCGTTGCAGAAACCGAAAAGGATGTTGTTGAAAAAGATCATGATCACAAGCCCGTAGCAGAAGAATCACCTGAAGAAGAAAAAACCCAGCCGGGTCAGTTGAAAGTGCTGGGAAAAATGGATTTGAGTACGCTTGACAGGTCTTCAAGAAAATCGAAAGAATCGAAAGCCAAAGCCAAAACTGCCAAGTCCGCTGAAGCTGAAACACCTGCAGTTGAAGAACCTCAGAAAGCACCGGTTGTTGTAACTGGTGAAACTGAAATAAAGCCGGCTGAGCCAGCACAAGAAGTGGTTGTTCCACATGAAAAAGCACCGGAACCACCTGCTACCGAGCCCGAAATTATTACCAAACCCGTAGTTGAGAAGGAATCTAATTTTATGAAAACCGACTTCAGGAAACTTGAAGGTGTTACCATTCTGGGCACCATGAAGCTTCCCGAAGTAAGAAAACCTGAACCTAAAAAGCCTGTGGCTTCTTCATCTGATGATCTGAACAAATCGAAAAAGAAGAAGCGCAAACGCATTAAAAAGCAAGGTGAAGAAACCGTTCAGGCTAAAGATCAGCCACAAAGTGGTCAACCACGCACGGCTCCGGCTCAGCAAAGAGGCAAGCCACCTGTGCGGGATAAAAAAGGTGGCCCGCCGCGGCGCGATGCCCCGAAAGTGGAGCTTACGCCGGAAGATATCCAGAGACAAATTAAAGAAACGCTCCAACGCTTAAGTGGCGGCGGAAAATCGAAGGCTTCGAAGCACCGCCGTGAAAAACGCAGTCAGGTAAGCCAGTTGATGGCTGAGGAAGCCCAGAAACTGATTGATGATCAAAAAATCATTACGGTTACCGAGTTTGTAACTGCCAATGAATTGTCCAATCTTATGAATGTTCAGGTTACCCAGATCATCTCAACCTGCCTTTCACTGGGCTTGTTTGTATCGATTAACCAGCGGCTTGATGCAGAAACCATAGTGGTTGTTGCAGACGAGTTCGGTTACACGGTCAAATTTGTCGGATTGGAAGCTGCGCACGAAGGTGATGACGGTGAAGAGGCCGATACACCTGAAGACCTTTTACCGAGGGCTCCGATTGTAACCGTTATGGGACATGTTGACCACGGTAAAACATCGTTGCTCGACTATATCCGCCATTCAAATGTTATCGCTGGTGAAGCCGGGGGTATTACCCAGCACATAGGTGCCTACGAAGTACAACTCGATAATGGTAAAAAAATAACCTTCCTCGATACACCCGGTCACGAAGCCTTTACGGCTATGCGTGCCAGAGGTGCGAAGATTACCGACATTGTCATTATTGTGATTGCGGCCGATGATACGGTCATGCCTCAGACAATCGAGGCCATTAACCACGCCCAGGCAGCAGGTGTTCCTATTGTTTTCGCTATCAATAAAATAGATAAGAACAATGCCAACCCTGAAAAAATCAAGGAAGAACTTTCAAAACGTAATATTCTGGTTGAAGACTGGGGTGGAAAATATCAGAGTCAGGAAATCTCAGCCAAAAAAGGAGTAAACGTTGAATTGCTGCTCGAAAAAGTACTGCTTGAGGCAGAACTTCTTGAGTTGACTGCCAATCCAGAAAGACTGGCTCACGGAACAGTCCTTGAATCTTCCCTTGACAAAGGGAAAGGCTATGTAGCCAAAATCCTGGTGCAAACCGGCACCCTTAAACCGGGTGATCTGGTTCTGGCCGGAACAACTTACGGAAAAGTGAAGGCCATGTACAACGAACGGAATGTGCTTATCAAAGAAGCAGGCCCGAGTACACCATTGCTATTGCTCGGACTTAGCGGAGCGCCGCTTGCCGGCGATACCTTCAAGGTTATGCGCGATGAAAGGGAAGCCAAAAACATTGCATCCAAGAGACAACAACTTCAACGCGAACAGGGAATCCGTACCCAGAAACATATTACGCTCGATGAAATTGGTCGTAGGATAGCCATTGGCGACTTTAAGGAACTCAATATTATCGTTAAAGGTGATGTTGACGGATCCGTTGAAGCACTTTCCGATTCTATGATGAAATTGTCAACCCCTGAAGTTCAGGTGAACATTATTCATAAATCCGTGGGTGCCGTTACCGAGAGCGATGTACTTCTCGCTTCAGCATCCAATGCCATTATCGTTGGATTCCAGGTGCGCCCATCGCTCAGCGCCCGGAAGCTTGCCGAGCAGGAGCAAATTGATATCCGAACCTATTCAATTATTTACACTGCTATCAACGAAATTAAAGCAGCTATTGAAGGTATGCTCTCACCGGATATCGAGGAGAAAATACTATGCAACCTCGAAGTTCGCGAAGCATTCAGCATCACCAAAGTCGGTACAGTAGCCGGATGTATGGTTCTCGACGGGAAAATAACCCGCAACACGAAAATCAGAATTATCCGCGATGGCATCGTTGTTTACACTGGTATGCTGGGCTCTCTCAAACGATTCAAAGACGATGTTAAAGAAGTTACTGCTGGTTACGAATGCGGGCTGAACATTGATAAATTCAACGATATCAAGGTGAAAGATATCATTGAAGGCTATGAAGAGGTGGAAATAAAAAGGAAACTATAAGCATTTGAAATAAGAAACGAAAAAGGCTGCCAACGATGGCAGCCTTTTTCGTTTTGTTAGAAATATCTTTTCTGACAATTTATCCATTCTATTTTTTGGATTTGGCTTGCATATACCTTTTTTCAACAACCGGCCAGTTCACAATTTTCCAGAATGCTGAAATATAATCGGCTCTTTTGTTTTGATATTTAAGGTAATAGGCGTGTTCCCAGACATCTAGTGCCAGAATGGGCATTCCCATTCGTTCAGAAGTATTCATCAATGGATTATCCTGATTAGGCGATGAAGAGATGAAAAGTTCCCCATTTTTGGGATCAACCGATAGCCAGGCCCACCCTGAGCCAAACCGTGTTTTTGCTGCATCTTCGAACTTTTCAACAAATTTGGTGTATTCTCCGAATTGCTTTTTGATCATTTCTGCCAGTTCTCCGCCAGGTTCCCCGCCTCCCTTTGGGGACAGGTTTTCCCAGTAAATTACATGATTGTAAAATCCACCTCCGTTGTTCCTTACTGATACCGGCATATCAGATATTTTAGCGAAAATATCAGTAATCGGCATGGATGCGAATTCCGTTCCGGAGATTGCTTTCGCGAAATTGTTGTAATATGCCCGGTGATGCCGGTCGTAATGAATTTCAACGGTCAGCTTATCAATAGCTGGCTCCAGTGCATCATAAGCGTACGGCAGTGCCGGAAAAGCAAGTTCACCGGCTGGTGAAGACCAATCAGAACCCTGATTGCCTGAGGCAGGAATTAACATTGGCTTTTTGATGACATCCGTTTTAAGATCTGACGGTGTCGTTTCAACGGGCCTGGCTTCTGTTTGTTTTTTTACCGGCTTCACTTTTACAGCCTGAGCAAATGAAGAGGTTGAAAATGTTGCTGCAAACGCAACAAAACATGCTAAAAAAATTTTTTTATTCATGATTTTTTAAAATTATTGTTTACAAAAAAACCGACCTGTATTAAACAAGCCGGTTGTTAAAAGGTTCGGAAAAAAACTTAAACAAAAGCTTTATTTGAGGGCACGCTGATAATTTTCACTGACTTTCTCCCAGTTTACCAGGCTCCAGAATGCATTGATGTATTCAGGCCTTCTGTTCTGATATTTCAGATAGTAGGCATGTTCCCATACATCGAGGCCAAGAACAGGCAAGCCGGGACAATCATGAACATCCATCAGCGGATTATCCTGGTTGGCCGAAGAACAAACGCAAAGACTGTTATCAGATTTAACACTTAACCAGGCCCAGCCACTTCCAAAACGGTTGGCTGCTGCATCGTTGAATTTGGTTTTAAAATCTTCGAAAGAACCAAACTTTGAGTCAATTGCTTCTGCAAGTTTACCGCCTGGAGCGCCACCGCCTTTGGGCGAAAGGATTTGCCAGAACAAATTGTGATTGTAAAAACCGCCGCCATTGTTGCGAACGGCAAGAGGCGCTTTGCTGATGTTGCTGAAAATATCTTCAATCGATTTAGACTCTAATTCTGTGCCGCTGATAGCTGCGGTGAATTTATCGAAATAAGCTTTGTGGTGTTTGGTATGGTGTATTTCCATGGTGAGCTTGTCAATATGCGGCTCAAGGGCATCATAAGCGTATGGCAATGCTGGGAATTCAAAATTCATTTTTCCTCCGGTATTTTCAGTTAGTAAATGTTATTAAGATCTAATATAAATAACGTTTCCGAAGGGAAAATGTTTGAATTTTACATAAAGATGGCGAAAATAAACCCGGGAAGGGCCGTTAGAACTTTACAGAAATCCTGAGATTAAGCTGACGGGGGGTGAGATAATTCGGCACACCATACTGACGGTTGGTAACATCCTTAACCCAAATATAAGATATGGTATTATTGACCTGCAGCAGGTTCAGCACTTCAAGGCTGATCCAGATATCCTCGATATGCTTTAACATACCTTTTCGGTTGGTTATGTTGTCATCGCCCGATTTTCCGATAATCTGCTTCGAGAATCCGATATCAACCCGCCTGAAGGAGGGCATACGCTGAGCATTGCGAGAGCGGACAGTCCCCGGGGGGCTGTAAGGTAGCCCCGTTCCGAACAACAGGCTCAGGTGCATTTTGTAAGTTGGGTTTTTGGGCAGGTAGTCCTGGAAAAACAGCCCGAAAGTCAGCCGTTGATCAGTAGGCCTTGGCATACTGCCGACCTCAAAAACAGCGCTATCAACAACTACATTATTGGTTGTATAACCGGGAATAATCCGTTCACCCTGATCATTGTAGTAGTTGACATAACTATCACCCTCAATATCTTCGCGGGTTTGCATCAACGACATACTGGCCCACGATTCAACGCCTTTCACAAATTCACCATTAACTTTCAGGTCGATGCCCGAAGCGTAGCCTTTGGCGCTGTTGGTAGCGTAGTATCTGATGCGCACATTGTCAACATCGTATGGAATCAGGTTGTCGAGGTATTTGTAGTAAGCTTCAGCGACAAACTTAAATGGCCTGTTCCACGCCCTGAAATTCAGATCGGAACCAGCTACAAAATGTACCGAAGATTGTGCTTTCAGTTCGCGGTTGATCTCTCCGGCCTTGTTACGAAGTTCGCGATAAAAAGGAGGTTGATAATAAAGTCCTGTAGAAAACCTGAAAACAATATCCTTATCCCATTCAGGCTTATAAGAGACAGAGCCACGTGGGCTGAGGAGAAACTGTTTATTGAGGTCCCAGTAATTCCAGCGGGCACCAAGAGATAACCCCCATTGGCCTGTGTTGCTTTCGGGTTCCCATGATCTTTGAAGAAAGCCGGAGAACCTGTTTGAAGTCAGATTGATCCGGGTCTTAACAATATCCTGCAACTCAAGATCGCTTTGATTACCTGCTTCCCCGGGTTTACCCGGGTGATGCGGCAAGGTATAAAAAGCTGAATCTATCATTTTCCATTCATTCAACCTGTCGTTGATGATTTCATGCTGAACCTTAATTCCCCAAAGTGTATTTGAATTATCGCCAAGATAAGTTCCGCGGTGTTCAACACTGCTAACGGTTGCATCAAGATAATTGCGGGCATGATCAAGATAGGTTCCGATTCCTTTTGTTTCCAATGCATCACCAAAAGAACTGCTTCCCTGATCTGTTTCAAGCTGCCCGATCCAGTATTGCCCCATTATATCAAATGTCTCACTTTCAAAGGTCTGAAAAGAAGAGAATATCAACTTGAGCGACAGATTTTTAACCGGTTTGTAGGTTGTTGTGAATGCGCCAAGGTAATTGACAAACCGGTCAACCTCGCTGCCTTCAAAATAAACCCTGAGTTGCAGCGCTTCGTTGATGGTTCCAAAACTGGTTTCACGGGTTTCAGGCTCTATCCTGTATGAATTTCTGGCATAATTTCCAAGAACTGAGAATTCAAGTTTCGGATTCACCTCGAAAAGCAACATGCCCTGCAGGTCGGTAAAGGAAGGTTTATAATCACCTTTTGTTTCTAAACTTTTAAGGAGATACTGATTGGACTTTTGCCTGAAACCCAGCAAATACATAAACCTTCGGTCTTTTGAGGAGCCTTCGAGATGCATGGATGCTCCGAGGAGACTGGCACTGACCGAACCGGCTGTTTTGGTCGGGCGCTTGTAGCGGATATCAAGCACCGACGACAACTTATCGCCATACCTGGCCTCAAAACCTCCGGCTGAAAAAAGAATGGAGGCAACCAGATCGGAATTCAGGAAACTGAGGCCTTCCTGCTGCCCTGAACGGATCAGAAATGGTTTATAAATTTCTACATCGTTAACATATACGAGGTTTTCGTCATAGTTTCCACCCCTGACAGAGTACTGCGAACTCAACTCGTTGTTGGATGTAACCCCGGCAAAAGTCTTTAACAATGCTTCAATGCCTCCTGCGGCACTTGGAATCATTGTCGCCAGTTTGGGGTCAATTGTATTCAGGTTTGAAGATCTGATCTGTTTATCTTCAACCACAAAATCAGGCAGTTGGGTAGTTGATTCGGTAAGACGGCGGCTTAGTTCTTTGCGTTCCCCGTTTTTCAGGCTGACTTTAACCTTTTCAGCATTAAAACCAACGAAAGATATAACGAGTGTGATTTCGCGGTTGGCAGGCACTTTTAAAGAGTAGCTGCCATCAGCTTTTGTAACGGTACCGCCCGTTTGCCCGGCTATAGCAATATTCACCAGCGATACCGGCTGGTTTTTCGCATCCCTAATTTGTCCGAAAACCTCAGCAAACTCCTGCGCCGACGAGGATGAAGCTATGAAAACCTGTACCAGAATGATGAACAGCAATCTGAATTGAAAAGTAGTTTTACCGGGCATAACAATTATTGCTGATTCAGTTTTTCTTTTTAAAATCGCCTCTTTTCCATGCCTGAATAAACTCAGCCCAGGCAAAGGGGTTGAAAATATTCATGGGTTGTATCTGACCACGGTAGTATAATTTATCAACCTGTTGATTCATGTAATTACGGTAGTTCATACTTCCATTCATTGGCATTAGTGCAGCCCTTTCCTGCAACTGCCTTTTATCGAGATTTTTCTGCGCTATGGCGAAATCGTCGTCGGGAATCTGGTTCCATACAAATGCATGTTTGAATTGCTCTAAAGTTGGCCAGGGATATATAACGGTTTCCCTTAGCAAAATAGTATCGCGGGTCATCATTTGAATCAACGAATACCGGTTGGCCTGTAACGTATCGGGTATCAGATATTCGCCCGGTTTATACCCAACAGCCGTAAACTGAACAACTTCACCTTTGCGTGCAACCAGAGAAAAAAAACCGTAAAAATCTCCGGATGTTCCCCTGTTCATGCCTTTTATCCTGATGTTGACATTCGGAACAGGTTGCAAACTGTCACCGGTTACAACCATTCCGGAAAACTGTACCAGGTTATTTTCAGTTTCCTGCGCATAAATATTCCTGCTAATAAGTAACAATGAAAAGAGCGTCAGGATAAATTTTTTCATCACCGGAGGCAAATATAATCCAAATTGAGCGATTTGAATAGGAAAATAGCTCAATCGATCAGGAGATTGTAAGCAATTCACAGTAAAACAGTTTCATGGCTGTATTGAATTGGAATAATTTCCAAATCGGGGTTCTATGTAAAGCGCTTATTTGTGTCTTCCGAAGTGAGGCTGATGAATTAACCGGCATAAAAAAAGCTGTTACCAAAGGCAACAGCACAATAATATTTTTCAGGGATTAGCCTGCTGGTTAGAAAAACAGATGGTTAAATGAAACCTTTTGTTTTCGCTTCCTTCAGGCAGGCACTGATACCGTTTTTACTGATATTACGGATACCGGCAGCCGATACTTTAAGTGTAACCCAACGATCCTCTTCAGGGATAAAGAATTTCTTTACCTGCAAATTGGGATAGAACCTACGCTTGGTTTTTATGTTTGAATGGGAAACCTTGTTTCCTACAATCATTCCTTTTCCTGTAATCTGGCAAACTTTTGACATGACTATAAGCTTTCAGTAAGTTTATTTTTTCGGACTGCAAAGAACGGAATTTAATCCGTATTAACAAACTGTTTCAGGATTTTTTTTTGCAGGATTTAGAAAGTCTGTCAAATCAACAGATTTATCAGGTAAATCAGAACACTGTAACCATGAAAATTGCAGAAATTAACTGATAATTCAAATTTTCCGCAAAAGGTTCTGATATCAGAAGTACAGGATTATTACCCCTTTCATCAACCTATTGTTCCCAGGTAATAGCGGCAATCCGCTTTTTCCCATCCATTTTAATGATCAATGGCTTATTGAACCGAACATGCCTGAAAAAAGTTGTGCTTTGAATCAAAGGCTGCTTATCGAGGATATCCCACTTGATGAATGAACCGGAAAGTTCCTGTTGAACAGAGAAATATCCGACATTCATTGAGGTTACATTGTGAAAGAAATGTGAACCTGAAGAAGCATCCAGTGGATACCCTTCAAGGCTGGTCTCAACGATCACTCTGGCGGAAGAAATCTGAGGCCAGTTAACCGGGATTCCTATCCAGCGGTCGCGCGTGCCCCAGCGGCCGGGACCAATCAACAGGTATTTTCTATCCGAATCCATCATTTGTTTATTCAGGTCTTCTATTTCAGTAACCATTTCTTCGGTTCTCTTTTTATCGAAGGAAGCGATATCAATGTATATCACATCGGTAATATCATCGATCAATCCATTGCCCATTCCCTTTTCTGATAACAACAGGATACTTTCAGGATCAATCTGTGAGGCATCAAAACTGTAGTCCTGCATGCTGCCAATGAGCGGTTTTATCTGAAGGAGGTAAAACGATGCCCGCAACTGACTATCCTTGCTTAGGTCAACTGCAAACTCAATTTCGACAGGTGCACCCATCGCCTCTTTCACAACGTCGAGCACTAGATCAATTGTTTGAGCCAATGGTATATAGTTATATTTCAGAATGTTAGAAAAATTAATGATTCTTGGACCTGGCTGAGTCAGTCCTGGGACAATACGCTGATTATCAACATCAAAAACCGAAGCAAGATGTCTGAGATTCCCATGCCGTTCAGCATCCTCAATGTCGAGTTTGATAAGACCGGCTGTTTCGCCTTCCAGCAGGTCTATATCTTTTTTCTTCAGGTCCACTGCAAAGAAATCAACCTGAGAATTTTTAAACTGATCCTGAGGTGTGTTAATTTCTGTTGTGGGATATTTGGGCGAAAAACGGTAGGCCTTTTCGCCTTCTACAACCTGTTTACCCAGTCCCAGAGCGGCCACAGCGAACCCTTCTTCAGGCTTCATGTGTGCAAATGGATAGTAATTATACGACTGGGCCACTCCGCTGATTTGGGGATAATAGCAGTCTTCAAATCGGTTACCAACAACTTCCTGAATGATAACAGCCATTTTTTCTTCTTCAATTTTATAATGAATGGCTTCGATGTAGCCCCTTGCAACCTTTGAATAAACGGAAGCATAAACAAGTTTGATAGCGTCCATCGCTTGCTGAAGGCGGGTATTAAAATCCGGATCATTGTTTGGCAGCAAATAGGTTTCAAAGATTCCGGCAAACGGCTGCATCAGTGAATCTTCGAAAAGGCCCGAGGAGCGGATTGCAATCGGATTGGTTATGTGCTTGAGCAATACCCTGAGCCTTTTAACCAGTGTTTCAGTCAAAGAAGCTTTTATAAAAAGTTTCTTGATCTCTTCATAATCCATATTGTTGAGAACCATATCCTGCAACTTGTTTCGTTCGATAAAATACTCAAACTCATCTGTTCCTATAATCGAAGTCTTGGGCGTACGGATCCGGATATTAGGCAGCAACTTTTCAAAATCATGGTTGTAAATCAGGGTGTTAATAAATGCCAGACCACGGCCTTTACCGCCCAGCGAACCAGAACTCAGGCTCACCACGTTGGTTTCGTCGAGGATGGCCGATTCTTCAAACGGGATTACTTTGCCCTTATTCTGCTCATTTCTGAACTGCTGGATCACTTCAACCAGGTACTTTCTGAGTTTTGATGGGCTCTCAAAGTCAGTTACCTTGGCCGGATTAATAATTTTAGCTACCTGTATCTCACCCCGCGCCATCAGCCAGAGAGAAAAATGATCCTTTTTCGCATGATATATCAATGACTCATCGGGTATGGTGATCAACAACGATTCAAATTCCTTTAGAGACCGGGCCACCGCAATCTGCCTGCCTTCCGTATCACGGTAGATGAAATTACCAAAACCAAGGTAGTGGGTGATAAAACTCTTAAAGTCCTGAACCAGTGTTTCGGAGTTCTTATCGATGAAAGTAGTTTTCAACTGATAAGCCATCCGGGCATTCTCAGGATTGTGCGACTGAATGATAGTAGGCAATTCCACATTCAGGGTCCGTGCATATTTAACCAGTTCAAACCCTGCCTGGCTGTCTGTTTTACCTGCTTTTTCAAATTTCACATCTGAAATCAGGCATAGCATGTTGTCCCTGAATTTATTCAGGATATCCAGGGCTTCCTCATAACTCGAAGCCAGCAGGATTTTGGGGCGGGCTCTCATGCGAAGCACTTTATACAACTCATCGGTGCTCACATCCTCAATAATCCGCCGGGTCTGATCCATTACAATACTGTATAGCAAAGGAAGGTATCGGGAGTAATACTGAGGGGAATCTTCAACGAGCAGGATCACCCTGACCATTCCGACTTTGGTATCGTTTTCTACATTGATTTTATCTTCAATGTGTTTGATGATGGCAAAGAAAACCTTTGATTCGCCGTTCCAGACAAAAATGCGATCTACATTTTTCATCTGGGGCTTTTCCCTGAAATATGAAATATCCTTATTGTTGTTTAGCAGCAGGAAAATAGGAATATAAGGGAACTCTGCCTTAATCTTAGTACTTAAGTATAGCGGGAGACTCTTCTCGACTCCTACCATAAAAATGATCAGGTCGAAATGCTTGCCCTGTAACTGAGAAAAGATTTCTTCCTCGGAAGAAACACCTGTTATCCTGGGCATTGAAGTCAGGCTCAACTGATGGTACTCGCCCAAAACATGTTCAGAGAAACGTCCCTCTTTTTCGATGCTATAGGCATCATACAAATTGGCAACCAGCAGTATTTCCTTCACCTTAAAAGGCATCAGGTCGTGATAGACATCCCGGTCATAATTGTTTTTGTTCAGGAACTTTTGCAACAGTTGCCTGCTCGAAGCAGGAGGTTGTTCCTCGCTGGACGGCTTTTCAGGAGTCAGCCACTGTTGTTGTGTTTTGCGGAGAATTTTGGTGGCTTCCTGACTATTGAGATAACCGGTGATCATATTCGCCAGGTTAGCAATCAGGTGCCTCTCTTCTTTGAGGAAAGGACCCTCGTCAGCAGTTAAAAACTCTTTAGAGTAATATATTTCAATGGCTCCTTTTTTATCGTTAATGGTTTCAAAGTGCTGCCGTTGCTGCCACTTACTTTCGTCAAATCCGACCGATCTGTACTCTTTGCCATCGAACCTGATTCTCGCGCTTGTATATGAAGGATACTGCCACGCTGCCGGAAAGATCATCGCCAGTTGCTGAAGGGTTTCATCAAGCGGTTTCCCTTCGCGCAAAATCTGGGTGGTTTGATTAATTGCGGCTAACTCCTTTAGCCGTTCCCCCTGCTCATGAAGCAATAGTCTGATGTCCGGGGTGTTTTCTGATATATCTGTCATATAAAGGCTTATTCCAGACCACTAAATTAGAAAAGATTGTCACCCAAATTGAGCAATTTGAAAAAGAAAATCGCTCAATCGATCAGGAAATTGTAAGCAATTCACAATCAAACGATTTCAAGGCTTTGGTGAATTGCAACAATTTCCAAACCGGGATTTACCTAAGTAAAGCGCTTTTTCACTTCGTTCAAATCGCTCAACTTAGGTGTCAATTGTTTTGTGAAACAAAAAAAATGTTGTTTGTGAATTGACTTTTGCTAATCTGACTATTTAGATTAATTTCGTCATCAGAAAATAAAGATATTGAAGTGAATAAAATTGAGATAATCCTGGTTGATGACCATCATATAGTTTGTGACGGCTTAAAAGCTTTACTATCTGACAACCAGAGTATTACTGTAATGGGCTGTGTGCGTAACCTTTCCGAATTACTGATAAAACTCAGAATATTACCCATTCATGTAATTCTTCTGAGCACCTACGAACCCGGCGACCATGATATTGATATGATCAAAATCATTCAACGGGAGCATCCTCAGATTAAAATACTGATACTTGCCATGACAGTGCAGGAGAGTTTTATACTCCGCACGCTGAAAGCCGGCGCAAAAGGGTTTCTGAGTAAGGATGCGGACCGCAATGAATTGATTGAAGCGATTTTGACTGTCCGGAATGGTTACGACTATTACAGTAAATCCATTTCAAATATTATCCTTAAACGCTACCTGAACCAACCCGGTTCACCAAATGTAATCCGTAACAACACCAGCAGCAATCTGAGCGATCGCGAACTGGAAGTTCTTAAACTATTTGCTGACAGTTACACAAACCAGGAAATTGCTGATAAACTTTTTGTCAGCATCCGTACAGTTGAATCACACAAAAACAACATTATGCGGAAAATTAATCTCAAGACAACCGTTGACATGGTTAAATTTGCCATACGCAATAACCTGATAGAGGTGTGAGTTGAGATTCAGAGAGACGAGCGGACAAGGAGAAAGGGAGAAAGGGAGAAGGGGAGAAAGGGAGAAGGGGAGACTTAGAGAAAGGGAGACTTTGAGACTTAGAGAAGGGGAGACTTTGAGAAAGGGAGAAGGGGAAAAAGGGAGAAGGGGAGACTTAGAGAAAGGGAGACATAGAGAAGGGGAGACTTTGAGACTTAGAGAAGGGGAGACTTTGAGAAGGGGAGACTAAGAGACTGAGAGACATAGGGACTTAGGGATTGGGAGACTAAGAGGCATAGAGACTATTCCTGAATGCAAAAAGTTTATATACAAATGTCAGAAGAATCAAATTGGCATTGATCGTTCTTCTCCTTGAGGATTAGATATCCGAAGAACCGTTGAGGTGGGTAGCCCTGAAAGGGCGAAATAACAATAACCGTGGGTGAAGCAAAGCAAAGCCCACGGCAACTGAAACCAAAAAGAATAAAAGCCCTGAAGGGGCGAAACAATCCCGGATGCCAGACAACCAGCCTTCTCCCGAAGGTCGGGAAGATGTCGGAAAGAATGTCCGTTTAAAACTTAAACCAGAGTAACTGAATAATAACGATGGCAAAAACCAGAACCGCATTTTTTTGCAGCAGTTGTGGGGCCCAGTCCCAAAAATGGATAGGCAAATGTCCGTCATGCGGGGAGTGGAATACCTATGTTGAAGAAGTAGTTCAGCGGGCAGAGACCGGAAAAGTGCCGGGGTTCCAGGTAAAAAAAACCTCCTCTCCTACCCTGATTACCGAAGTTGTGCTGAGTGGCGAAAACCGCATTGACACTGCCAACAATGAATTGAACCGTGTATTGGGCGGAGGGCTGGTTCCGGGATCGGTAGTACTGGTGGGTGGTGAGCCGGGTATTGGAAAATCAACCCTCATGTTACAGGTGGCACTTACAATTAAAAATCTTAAAGTACTTTATGTTTCGGGTGAGGAGAGCGAACAGCAGATACGAATGCGGGCTGAGCGGCTGGGCATGGGAAAGAATGAATGCTATATCCTGACTGAAACTTCTACCAACGAAATCCTCGGCCACATTGCAAAACTAAACCCGGGCATTGTCATCATCGATTCCATACAAACCCTTACCAGCGACAATATTGACGCATCAGCCGGCAGCATTTCGCAGATTCGTGAAACGGCATCTGAAATGCAGCGCTTCGCAAAAACAGTAAACGTTCCGGTTTTCCTGATTGGCCATATTACCAAAGAAGGCACACTGGCCGGCCCAAAACTGCTTGAACACATGGTTGACACTGTGCTTCAGTTTGAGGGCGATCGTAATTACGGCTACCGCATCCTCCGATCGGTCAAAAACCGGTTCGGAAGTACATCGGAACTGGGAAT
>JBBQIQ010000006.1:0-60816 GCA_038325075.1 Bacteroidales bacterium
CCCCTGGCAAAATCACCAACTAACCAGGCTTGCTCCAGGCCTCCGAGACGATTGAGTACATTCTGAACGATCTCGTCTATTCCGGTGTATTTAAGCAGGAGGTTGTGAATATCATTAAATAAAGGGTGATTAGTGTTGGCAGCAAATATTTTCTTGTTTCCTTCAAAATGGCTCACCAACATACCGGCCTCTTCAAAACGATTCAATTCCACACGGATACCGTTGGTTGATTCGCGAAATTCAGCTTCAAGATCGCGCAGGTAAGAACGGGTGGATGCGTTCAAAAAGAACTTAACCAGAAGTTTCAGACGTGTCTTGGATGTTATAAGGGTATTTAGCATCAATAAAAAAAAAGAAATGTTCTTTGGGGAATTTATTTTAAAATAAATTTCAATGCTTCTGACTACCAGGAATTATAACCTGAATAGCAGACGAACCGGCATAGTGAATAATTTATGGGCTTCCCTGGCAAAGTAAGTTTATCAGAAATGTTCTGCATTTTTCAATAAAAAACCGGACTTAAACCGGATGTCGGCATGAATTACAATTCAATTTATCATCGCAAATACCTAATTAACAAATACTTGACATTTTTTCAGAAATGGTGGTTGTTGTGGTGTTCTTACAGCTTCGCCCCGTCAGTCCCATATTAGCGACATCCAAATAAATTTTCGAGTAACAAATATACTCAGATTTTAATAACGACAAGTTTTTTTACACTTATTTTTGATAAGCAAATCGCGATAAGTGGAATAAACCTGTATTGGTGCACTATACAAATGCTTTTGATTCTATTTTTATCACTATATTTAAAAAAAGTAACCTTCATGAAAATGAATGGCATATAACCTTCAACTATAGTAAACGCCCTCTATAACAATGAAACCTGTTCAGATGTTTGTGGCTACAGGTTAATTTTAAGTTAATACTTCAGCCAAAAATATCTTAAAGGCATATATTAAGCTGATCTTCAGCAATTAACAATTTCTTTCCGACTTATGCTTTACAGGCAATCTATCAATCCCGACTATAGTACTGCGCTTGAATGCTAAGACAAACAGGGGAAATTTCTTATGAATATTAGCTGACAATTAACTACCTATAAATCAAACTATTTATTTCATATAACTTTATTGAATTAGGCGCTTTTCTTACTGGCGATTTTTAATAAGGTTAGAAGATGGAATAAGGTTAGGGGATGGGGTGGGCCTGTCTAATTACTAAGGTTTTAAGAATAAATAAGGTTGATTTTTGAAACCAGAGATCTGCCTGATTGCCCTCAGGCAGACAGGCGGGTTTCGAGAGTCTTGGCTAATCTTCGCTCTTTGCAAAAAACCTGGGCCGAGGGACGAGTTTCGAGGGACGTTGCTGACCTGCGCCCTGAGCCCTGCGCCCTACGCCCTGTGGCTTCGATACATTTTTCGAATTTAAAATTTTACTCCCAATCATCCATGATTTCGAAAAACACTCAGCCACCGGCCCTGAGCCCTGCGCCCTGAGCCCTGAGCCCCGTGCCCTGCGCCCTGAGCCCTGAGCCCTGAGCCCTGAGCCCTGAGCCCCGTGCCCTGAGCCCTGCGCCCTGTGGCTTCGATACATTTTTCGAATTTAAAATTTTACTCCCATTCATCCATGATTTCGAAAAACACTCAGCCACCGGCCCTGAGCCCTGAGCCCTGAGCCCCGTGCCCTGCGCCCTTCACGCCTAATTCAATAACTTTATTATCCAAAAAGTGAAGACTTGTCTATTTTTTATGACTTTTGCAACTCTTAAGAATGATACTTTATGAAACTAAAATTCGACATCATAAAGAAAGGAATCATAACCCGAAGTATTCTCCTGGTTTCGTTAGTTAGTTTCTTTAATGACATCGGCAGTGAAATGCTTTACCCTATAATGCCGGTTTTTCTCAGTTCTATCGGTTTTTCAGTTGTATTAATAGGATTGCTCGAAGGTTTCGCTGAAGCGACTGCAGGCCTTAGTAAGGGCTATTTTGGCAATCTTTCCGACAAAACAGGGCGCAGGGTTCCGTTCGTGCGTTTCGGGTACATGCTGAGTGCCCTGTCGAAACCCATGATGGCCGCTTTCGCATATGTATGGTGGATATTTATAGCACGCACCACCGACAGGTTAGGTAAAGGCATCCGCACCAGCGCCCGCGATGCCCTGCTCAGTGATGAAACCATCCCGGAGAACAAAGGCAGGGTTTTCGGATTTCACAGGGCCTTTGATACGTTTGGAGCTGCAATCGGCCCAATTCTCGCACTTCTTTACCTTCATTTCTATCCCGGTGAATACAGGCTTTTATTCATTATAGCATTCCTTCCGGGACTTGCCGCCGTTTTCCTCACATTCTTTCTTCATGAAAAGAAAAAAACGCCTTCAGAAAAAGTATCCCTTCCGGGATTTTTCAGTTTTCTGGCATACCGGCATAAGGCAACAAGGCCATACAAACTGCTGCTGGCAGGCTTGCTGGCATTTACGCTGTTCAACAGTTCCGATGCTTTCCTTTTACTTGGGCTCAAAAACAGCGGCATGAGCGACACCTCAATGATTGGCTATTATATTTTCTATAACCTGGTGTATGCACTCGCTGCTTACCCGGTTGGCATATTGGCTGACAGGCTTGGTTTACACAGGACTTTGGTAGCCGGATTCGTTGTATTCTCAGTCGTTTACCTTGGAATGGGTTTTGCAGCCGGAATGTGGCAATTTGGAACGCTGTTTCTGCTGTATGGTATTTACGCATCCGCTACTGAAGGGGTTTCTAAAGCGCTGATAACCAATATCAGCAGAAAAGAAGATACTGCTACTGCATTAGGGCTCTATAATGCGCTGGCAAGTATCTTTACCATGTTGGCCAGTTCAATGGCCGGCCTCATCTGGTACACCATGGGCCCGAAAGCGATGTTCATTTTTTCGGGGGTGGGTGTTTTATTCACCGCGGGTTACATGGCCTGGGCCGGCAGAGAAGCAGGCAGGAGTAGCATATAAAAAGTGTTCTGGTAAAATCGGGTAATTGGTGAAATTCACAGAAATCCTGAATATGCGGAGTTGGCAATACGAATAATGAAACTACCAGACGTCTGAGCCGCACATTTTACTGAAATAAATGGGTAAGGGCTTGGATAGCTGTTATTTCTGCGTCAAACTGAACTTTTCCGGGACACGCGCCTGTTTATCCTCATAGAAGTCCCTGATTTTCTCGAAATCAACTTCATAATTGCCGCTTGGGAAAAAAGCCGGGCCGAAACCACCTTCTTTGCGCTTATAATCGAGAAAACCCATTACAATTGGCACGTTCGCGTTTTGCGCAATGAAATAAAACCCTCGCTTCCAGTTTCGGTTAAGTTGGCGGGTACCTTCAGGTGTAATATTCAGGATAAACTTTTCCCTACGGTGAAACTCCTCAGTAAGCTGGTGAACCAAATTCGTGCTTTTGCCACGGTCAATCGGGATGCCGCCCATTGCTTTCAGTATTGGCCCTGAAAAACGGTTAAATGCTTCCTTTTTTATTAGGAAATAAGACTTGTATCCCCTTGAACTATAACCTAGCCAACCATATAAAAAGTCGATGTTTGCTGTATGGGGAGCCATCATGACCACGCATTTGGGCGTATTAGCTGGTATATCACCAACAATTTTCCATCCCAGAATTTTCAGGATCAATGATGCAATTGCTTTTTTAATCATAAAATTACAAATCAACACCGGGGTGACGAATGAAATTATCGCGGCTACGGCAAACTTCCGATGCAAATATAACAGCCCTGGCGATTGCGTGGTCCCAAAAAGTCTCGGTCAGTTCTTTTTTATTACAATGGTGAAGAGCCGTTGCAAAACCGGCATTGAAACTATCGCCAGCTCCGATAGTGCTAATTACCTCAACCTTAGGTACATCATAATGTTTTGTCAGCCCGGTAGCAATCAGATCAACACCTTTCTTATTTTTTGTATAAATGAAGTTTTTACAACCATTTTCCAAAACAAATTTATAAGCTTCCTCAGAATTTGTAGCAGCAGCTATCAAATTAAAATCTTCGTCAGAGCCCCGCACGATATCAGCCATTGCAATATTTTCACGAATATATGGCAATGTATTTACAAGTTCTTCAAGATGTGGCCTTCTGAAGTTCGGATCGTAATAAACCCAAGCACCAGCCTTTCTGGCTGCTTTGGCCAATCCTGAAATATTGTGACGATTGCGCGATTTAACCGAATAAAATGAGCCAAACAGGAGAACGTCACCAGGGCTGAAATCTGGAATTGTAAATTCAGGAGCCAGGTCCGGTGCATGCTGATAAAACTGGTAGTGCGCATCGCCTGAAGAATTCAGAAAAGCAAGTGCAAGGGTAGTATTTCCTTTGTAATGATGGCATTTCGCTAATGAAATACCGTTTTTTTTCAGGAATCCGGAAATCAAATTTCCAACTTCATCGTTGCCCAATTCGGTTATTAAACCAACCTTTTCGCCAAACCGGGCTGCAGAAACCGCAGCATTCAGCATACTACCGCCCGGCACTGCCCATTCAGGCTTTCCATTCAAAAATACAATATCATAAAGGCTTTCGCCGACGCACCAGATCATACTTCTTCAGGATTTGAGGGTTATAGGGTTTCAGAATTAGGTGGCTGAGTGTTTTGCGCAAAAATTGTGTTTAATGACGAACTTTAAATTCGCAAAACGTATCGAAGCCCAGGGTTTCATCAAGAGTTACAGAATTACAGAGTTTCAAGGTGGCTGAGTGTTTTGCGACAGAATCGTGTTATATGACGTAATTAAGATTCGCAAAATGTATCGAAGCCCAAAGTTTCAAGGTTACAAAATTACAGGGTTGTAATCTGTGTAATTGTATTATAGAATTTTTCAGTAGAGACGCGATGCATCGCTTCTCTTTTCATGATAGATAATTTTCACCCGAATGTTTCGAAGCCCAGGGTTGTTTGCCGAGTAGTGGTTGGTGGCTGAGTAGTTGCAGTACATGACATTTCTTTTACTTCTACCTTGCCAGAACAACTTTTACCGTATTGCTCGTTGTGTTGTTGTTACGGTCGCGCACTTTCAGGCGGCAAACATACAGTCCGTTTCGTGCAGCCTGACCATTGGCCAGACAGCCATCCCAGCGGATATTGCCTGAAACATAACCCTCAGAGGCAACTGTAACCGGGCCAATGTTCCTGATTTGTCCTCCGGTTAGCGCATAAATTTCAAGGTCGGCAGTAAAAACGCCATCAAACTGATTGTGCCCGAAACTAAACCAGATATCTCCTGCTGACGGATTCGGGGAAGCCTTCACCTCATTTACCGCGAGAATAATATTGCGCTTCACAACGAAATTAATTGTGGCTGATGATGAGTTGTTACAGACATCCCAGGCTTTCAGCGTCAGTGTGTGATCTCCGTCGGGCAGGTTGAAATACTGGTATCTGACCATCCCACTCTGGTAGCTGTCGAGATCGGAAATATAATAATCGTTGAGAAGGACCGAGTTATAACTATCGCCATCGATGGTGGCAACAATATCATGGCCGATTCCGTTTCCGGCTGTGTTGATACCACTTTCATCGTTCAGATAAGCGATAAGCTTCGGGCTTTCATTGGTATAATCGCCATTCTGAAACATAGAATCATTGACGAACAACCTGATTTCAGGACCGGATAAATCATTGTCGGGAGTGCTGTTTGAGCCGCCAATAATAATATCATCATAAAAACCATGTGCGTCTTCGATGCCGTTGGATGCATAGTAACTGATCTTCCCACTACCAAAGCTATAAACTATATCCTGCGGAACCGGAAAAGTAAACGAGAATTTCCCGTCTTTAACTGAAGCTTTACCCTGATATAAAATACTTTTCTGCACCCCAAAATCAACCGGAGAACTGTCGCTGTCCTGACCCAATGTGCGGACTTTTGATGGCTTGTCGAAGACTTTTACATTCAGGACGCCGTTGAAGTCAGAAAGGATCTGGTCGTTATAATCACGGATTTCACCTTCAACAGTTGCCAGGCTGTTGGCAAAAAGTGTATCGGCTTGGATACCATCAGGAGAAGCAAATACCGAAGTTGTGACTACCTGGTGCTCAGGGACAGGGAGGCAGAGGGACGGATCGCCAAAGAGGGTAAGCTGACGGTTATTCGCTGAAATATTAACATCGTTTTTTACATATCTTATGACATCACCCAGCCGCGGATATTGACCTTCTGAACGCCTGAACACTGTATCTAAAAAACTAAGGTTAAGCGTTGAATTGGTTGAGGAAAACGCCAGTCGTGTAGTTGTTATCATTGACATTGCGCCTCCATTGGGATTTAAAAACACCAGCTCACCTGCAGAAGTCAGGGCCGGATCATCGAACCTGGAAAACTCGCAGGTTGCCGTGAAGAAAATTCCCATGCGATCGTAATTGGTCCAGTCTAAAATATCTGCTATTTCAAGTACACGCTCGTCGCCCCACCCGACTTCACTGCCATGACCAATATAATTTGTAAGCAAAGCCCCTTTTTGAACCCTGGTTACAATTTCACGGTTAACATCAGGATATCGGCTACCCCCGGGTGTAGACTGCTGACGATAAGCATCGAAATATATTTTCCCGACATTATAAACCGGATAATCTTCATCCAGAACTTTCGTTACTTTTTCGGCCTGTATCAAATGCTCATTATCGTCTCCATCATCGGCCAATACCAGTATTGTATTGCGCCAATCACCATGACCAGGGTTCGTATTATCAAGGTGATACTCAATTTTATCAACGATAGTCTTAGCATTGGCAATGGAACTCACCGGTAACCGCCCGCTACCAACATCAAGTAGTCCGGTGGTCTCATTTGCCCCTTCTCCATCGTCAAGCAGGCCAAAGTAATCATCCGTCAGAAATGAAGCCAATGGCTTTACGGAATTTTCGCTCTGGAAAGTCGGGATAAAGCATTTGTTATTGGCAATTCTGTCTTTAACATCATAAGAGGCATCACCAAAAAGCAATAGATACTTAGGCTGGTTATATTCACGGCCCCTGTCGTACAACATTTTCATAAAATCGCGGATAGCAGTGATGTCCTGAATCCCGGATGAAAACTCGTTGTAGATTTCAGGAACCGAAACCACGGTAACAGAAACATCGCCCTTGTTGTTGTGCAGCATCGCCAGGCGCCCGGCTTCCTGAGCAAATTCAGGATGGGTTATGAGGATCATGTCATAATTGCCCGTGGCATGCAGGTTCTGATTCGCGATTTTCTCACCAGGAATTGGTGATAGAAAGGAAGTACCTTCAAATGCAATCAACTCAACCAGTTTATCGGTCGTGCGCCTGAATGTGCATTGATCACCTGTTTTATTGAATTTAACCGATTTTACATCGGTCAAAACACTCACATCCCACACTTCCAGGTTGTTAACCGCATTGCTCATGGTAAATAAAGTAATCCGGTCGGTGCCAATGCTGCGTGGATCCCGAAAAGCCATCTGACCTCCCTTAAACCTGAGACTACTCCTTACATTCAATGATACGAAGTCGAGCCAGCCCAAGGATATGTTATCCGGTGGACTGAATTTCACCTGCACCTTCAAGGTATTTGAAAGCGAAGTTGTTATAGAAGAAGTCGTCAGTTCACGCGCAAAATTGCCTGTACCCGTCACCCCTTCAATGGTATGAGTTGCAACAATATCATCATTTAACAGTATGTTATATGAAATTTCAAGATTCTTACCGGTGTTGCCTGCAAATCCATAACGCAAAATTACCGGCTCATGGAGGATCATATCCGGAAACTGGTAAACCGGAAGACTGAAAGTGCGGTTATAATAATCGAACTTTTCGCCAAACCACTTTTTTCCACTCTTTATCAGGTTAACCTTGTCATTTTCATGTACAACGATCTCAGTGTATGAATCAGAATTATAATTGGGTTCACCAGCAGGTGAAATATCCTGTTGAATCCGCTTGCCCGGCACAGGCCCGATGGTTACAAAATAGCATGACTGATCAGCGTATAAATGGGTTTTATGCTCCATTCTGGCTGAAAAAGGGTTCATGCTCCACACACGGGTTCCCTGTCCATAAAATAAAACATAATCACCCTGGGCAAAAACGCCCGGGGAAGCCGTAACCACTTTAATGGCATTCTCAGCCAGATCATCAATGCGGGTAGTCCCTGCTGCCTCATTCAACAACGATCCTCCATTGCCGTATATCCTGATCAGATCGGGGTTGAGCCCAACCATACTGATGCCCAGGTTGCGAAGTTGATCATAGGTCAACTTATAAATTCCGCTTTCGCTGACATAGATTTTATACCAGTCGCCACCGGCAAGCACTGAATTGGATGCATATTCATGCCGGCTCTTCAATTGTGGCCCGGCAAGTTTATAGTCAATTAAAAGTGAAAAAGATACAATCTTCGCCATTTTACCATTGGCCGGATCAATCCCGAATGGAGACATGCTGAAAACTGCACGGGGCTTGCCCCTTTCCTTCATAAGGCTGACCTCTGTTGTGGTAGATTCAGGGAATTCAACTGCTTGTATTATATGTAATTCGGGTTCGGTAAATTCTCTATACTTTACATCGCTGATATCTGCATTTACCGAAATTGCTCCATCAGGCAAAGGTAGGTTTCGGCTAAAGGAAGGCAGATTACTTTCAGGCAGGAGCAGATACTGAGCACCCTTAAACGAAGGGGCCAGAACACCGGAATCATTGCCTGTAACCAATCTGACAGGTGTTTCCCATTCAACTATTACATTCAGTGAAATCTGAGCAAGAGATGCACCGGATAATAAGACAATAAACATCAAAGAAACTAAATACTTAGTCATGATAACAGGATTATTTGGTATAGGAAAAAATCAATATAAAATCTTACAGATCAGTAATATCAATCGATCTATAATATTGTTGAACTAAGAAATAAAAACAACAGGGACTGACAGGCCTGTTATAAAACCAGCTACGATATCAACTTATGAAACAGCCTATCACCTACTTTGCCAGGATTACTTTCACCGTATTGCTTGTTGTGTTGTTGTTACGGTCGCGCACTTTCAGTCGGCAAACATACAGTCCGTTCTTAGCCGACTGACCTCCGGCCAGTTTACCATCCCAGCGGATGTTGCCTGAAACATAACCCTCAGACGCAACTGTAACCGGGCCAATGGTCCTGATTTGTTCCCCGGTTAGCGCATAGATTTCAAGGTCGGCTGTAAATACACCATCAAACTGATTGTGCCCGAAACTAAACCAGATATCTCCGGCTGATGGATTCGGGGAAGCCTTCACCTCATTTACCGCGAGAATAATATTGCGCTTCACAACGAAATTAATTGTGGCTGATGATGAGTTGTTATAAACATCCCAGGCTTTCAGTGTCAGTATGTGCTCTCCGTCGGGAAGGTTGAAATACTGGTATCTGACCCTCCCACCCTGATAGCTATCGAGATCGGAGACATAATAATCGTTGAGAAGGACCGAGTTATAACTATCACCATCGATGGTGGCAACAATATCATGCCCGATTCCGTTTCCGGCTGTGTTGATACCACTTTCATCGGTCAGATAAGCGATAAGTCCTGGATTTTCATTGGTATAGTCACCATTCTGAAACAGGGAATCGTTGATATAAAGCCTGATTTCAGGACCGCTCATATCCTGGTCGGGATGGCTAACTGAGCCACCAATTGTTATTTCATTATAAAATCCATGTGCATCCTCTACGCCGTTGGAAGCATAATAACTGATTTTCCCTTTACCGAAACTGTAATCTATATCACGGGGCACCGGGAAAGTAAAGGAAAACTTCCCATCATTAACCGAAGCTTTACCCTGGTATAAAATGCTTTTCTGTACCATAAAATCAACCGGATAACTATCATTATCCTGTCCCAATGTACGGACTTTTGATGGCTTGTCGAAAACTTTGACATTCAGAATACCGTTGAAACCAGCAAGTAACTGGTCGTTAAAATCATGGATTTCTCCTTCAACAGTAGCCACGCTATTGGCAAAAAGGGTATCGGCTGAGACAAATGTGGTAACAACCTGATGTTTAGGATATGCCAGTTGTAACGACGGATCACCAAAAAGTGTAATGTGCCTGTTATTTGCAGATAACTGGTTATCGTTTTTAGTATATCTGAGAATATCGCCCAGGCTGGGGTATTTACCATCCTTAGAATTAAACACTGTATCAATAAAACTGAGATTAAGTGCCGCATTATACGATGCAAAAGCCAGGCGGGTGGTTGTTATCATTGACATGGCACCACCTTTGGGGTTTAAAAACACCAACTCCCCTGCTGAAGTGAGTGCCGGATCGTCGAACCGGGAAAATTCGCAGGTTGCAGTAAAGAAAATTCCCATACGGTCATAGTTGGTCCATCCCAGGATGTCCGCTATTTCAAGCACCCTTTCATGAGCCCACCCAACTTCACCTCCATGACCAACATAGTTGGTTAACAATGCTCCTTTTTCGACACGGGTAACAATTTCGCGGTTAACATCCGGATAACGGCTGCCACCGGGAGTAGAAACCTGCCTGTAGGCATCGAAATAAATCTTTTCAACATTATAAACAGGGTGATTTTCTTTGATCTCATCCGTTAATCCCTCCGTCTGACTCAGGTGCAGGTTTTTGTCCTGGTCATCGGCTACTACAATTAAAGTGTTTCGCCAGTCGCCATGGGTTGAGGACGGATTGTTGAGGTAATACTCAATTTTATCAACTACTGTTTTAGCCTGGGTTTGAGTGCGCACGGGCAGTCTTCCACCGGCGATGTCAACCAGACCGGTAGTCTGGTTTGCCCCTTCTCCTTCGTCAAGCAAACCATAATAATCATCCGTCAGGAAAGAAGCAACAGGCCTGACAGAATTATCGCTTTGGAAAGAGGGAATAAAATTTGAATTATTGGGAACCCTGTTTTTTACATCGTAGGAAGCATTCCCGAACAGTAAAAGATATTGTGGCTGGTTAGATTCACTGCCCCGGTCGTACAACATTTTCATAAAGTCGCGAATGGCTGTGATATCCTGAATACCAGAGGAGAATTCATTGTAAATATCGGGAAGCGAAACCACGGTTACCGAAACATCGCCCTTGTTGTTGTGCAACATGGCCAGGCGCTGGGCTTCCTGGGCAAAATCAGGATGGGTTATCAGGATCATGTCATAGCTCCCTGTGGCATGAAGGTTCTGATTGGCAACTTTCTCGCCAAGAGTTGGCAGAAGAAAAGATGAACCATCAAAAGCAACCATTTCAGTCAGTTTATCAGTTGCCCGCCTGAAAGTATATTGATCTCCGATTTTAGTAAGTTGTACTGATTTAGCATTAGTAAAGTCACTCACATCCCATAGTTCCAGATTGTTTACAGCATTGTTCATGGTAAATGAAGTCACTCTATCAGTACCAACGGTGCGTGGATCCCGAAATGCCATCTGCCCTCCCTTAAACCTGAGGTTGCTTCTGACATTCAGGGCCACAAAATCGAGCCAGCCAAGGGCAGTATTGTTGGGTGGGTTGAATTTTACCTGCACATTCAAGCTGTTAGACTGCGAATTAAAAGTTGAAGAAGTGGTGAGTTCCCTTGCATAATCATTTGAGCCGGTAATTCCGGCCATGGTATTGGTCGCTACAATTTCATCATTCATCAGAATGCTATATGAAAGCTGTGCACTGGCGCGGCCGGCAAACCCGTAACGTACGACTACCGGTTCGCTTGTTATCATATCAGGGAACTGATAAACAGGAAGATTGACTGTACGGTTATAAAAGTCCAGTTTTTCACCGAACCATTTACGTCCGCTTTTTATAAGATTCAAGTTATCGTTCTCATAAACCACAAAATCTGTGTAAGAAACTGAGAAATAGTTAGGGTCACCAGCAGGTGCGGCATCCTGGGGTATCCTCTTACCTGACTCCGGTCCGATGGTAACAAAATAGCAGGCCTGATCGGCATAAAAGTGGGTTGTATGTTCCATTCTTCCGGAAAACGGATTCATATTCCAGGTACGGGTTCCCTTTCCATAAAATAAAACATAGTCGCCCTGGGCAAAAACGCCCGGAGTAGCTGCAATTACTTTAATGGCATTCTCAGCAAGATCATCGATGCGTGGGGTTCCGGCAGCCTCATTCAACAGCGATCCTCCGTTGCCGAATATCCGGATCATGTCCGGGATAAGCCCGTTCATATTTATACCGAGATCCCGTAGATTATCAAAAGTAAGTTTATAAATACCGCTTTCGCTGATATAAACCTTATACCAATCACCACTGGAAAGCACTGAATTGGAGGCATATTCATGCTGATTTTTAAGTTCCGGTGCACCCAATTCGTAATTCAGTGTTAGTGTAAACGAAGAGATTTTTGCAGTTTGCCCGGTTGCCGGGTCGGTCCCAAAGGGCAGCATACTAACGACAGCACGGGGTTTGCCCCTTTCCATCATAAGGCTGGCTGTTGGCTCAGGCGATTCAGGAAATTCAACAGTGGAAGTAATTTTTAACTCAATATCGGTCAGTCCGGTATAAACTACACCGCTGATGTTAGCCCTTACAGAAACGGCACCATCGGGCAATGACAGATTGCGGCTGACCGAAGGCAGAATACCCTCGGGAAGATGAAGGTATTGGGCACCTTTGAAGGATGGAGCCTGCACACTGGAATCATAGCCCATAACCAGTCCTGCCGGTGATCCCCAGTCAATATCTATCCGTTGTGAAATCTGGGCCTTTGAAACGCCGGATATATTAATTGCCAGGATTAAAAGAATTGATAATTTATATTTCATAGTAATTTCATTTTGACCGTGTGATGAATGTTTAGCGGGCAATCATAACCTTTACAGACTTTTCAGAAGCCAAACCTGAATCGGTTTTAACCCTTAACCTGCCGATGTAAAAACCGTTCGACAGCCGGTGTCCTTCGCTGCTCCGGCCATCCCACTCAAAGCCGGTTGTCCGGTAACCTTCAGCAAAGATACGTTTCCCAAGCGAAGCTACTCTACTTCCTGATAAAGAATAAATATCAAGTTGCATATCAAGCTCCTGCCCGGCCATATTGTGTTCAAATTCAAAAGTAACCCTATCATTCATCGGATTTGGCCAGGCATCAAAGTTTCCAAGGGTAATCCCTTCGGATGATGCGACTACGAATTCAGCAATAGCCTCCGATGAGTTATTGTTAACGTCCCAGGCCTTGATCCTGAGAATATGAGCACCAGGTGCCAGGCCGTGCAAAGGAAAGGTAATTACCCCGCTTTGATAGGTATTCAGGTCTGATTGATAAAAATCGTTGAGGATGAAAGGACTATCGGTTTGATTATCGAGAATGGCAACAATGTCATGGCCGATTCCATTGCCAATTGTATTAATGCCACTGAAATCTTTCAGGTCAGCAATCATCACAGGGTTTTGATCGGTAAACCCACCGTTTCTGAATTTTCTGTCGTTCATAAACACCGAAATTTCAGGCCCTTGCAGGTCATCTAATTGCCTGTCGCTAAACCCACCCACCGTGATATCATCAAAAAATCCGGCAGCATCTCTCCGGCCATCGGTTGCATAATAACTGATTTTACCGGAGCCAAACTGATAAGCAATATCTCTTGGGACAATGAAAGAAAAGGTAAAGGCGCCATTTATGGCATTTACTTTCCCTTTGTATATTATATTCCGGCGAAGGCTGAATGTGAACGGTGATGAACCTCCTGATCCAAAAGTCTTTACCTGGACTTCCTTATCGTAAACCGTTGGAATAACTTCTCCGTTAAAATCACTCAAAAGGTTTCCCTGTGCATCAGTTATAATGCCATTTATGGTTAATTCGCTCAATGCCTTCAGCGTATCAACAGCTTCAGCAACAGATCTGCCATTGATTCCAAGTGTTTGAATGTTAAATTCAGGATAAGCCATCTTCATAGCCGGATCGCCGAGCAATACAAACTTTTTACTGTTATTATCGGCACCAGTAGCAAGTTTGGATAACCTGATCAGGTCGCCCAGAAATGGCATTCCATCGGCTGTTGGCTTAAGGGCTATACTATAGAAGCTCCGGGAAAGCGTAAAATTTGGTGTTCCAAAAGTAGGCCTTGAGGTCGTAAACAGGGCAATACCACCGCCTTTGGGATTCAGAAAAACCAGTTCTCCCGCAGATTGCATTGCAGGATCATCATAGCGACTAAATTCGCAGGTAGCTGTCATAAAAACCGGCATACGGTCATAGTTGGTCCAGCTTTTAATGTCGGCAACTTCAAGCACCCTTTCGTGCGCCCAGCCAACTTCACCGCCATGTCCGGTATAATTAACTATTAAAGCACCTTTATCCAATCTTTGGTTAATTGCTGCCGAAGCATCGGGTATGCGCTGGCCGCCGGGTGTTGAAATCTGGTTGTAAGCATCAAGATATATCTTGTCAATGTTATAATTTCTGTAAGTTGTGTCGATTAAAGTTGCCAACATGTCAGCCTGCTGCATATGAACGTTACCATCTCCGTTATCGCCATCATCGGCAACAAAAGTGATTACGTTGCGCCAATCGCCATGAACTTTTTCATTTGCAGTTGCGTAATGAATGATTTTATCGACAGCCATCGTCGCTTCAGCAAGGGTTTGAATAGGGAGCCTGCCTACTCCAACATCCGGCACATCAGTTGAAAGCCCGCCTTCATTGTCGTCGAGACAACCGAAGAAATCATCGGTTACATAAGAAGTAACCGGATGAAACGATTCAGGCGATTGAAAAGTTGGGATGAAATTAGAACTATAGGCCAACCTGTTTTTGGGATCATAGGAGGCATCACCAAACAAAAGCAGAAAACGGGGATTAGGATTACCCTGATTGCGTTTCCAAAGCATCCTTACAAAATCCCTGATGGCGCTGATATCCTGCGCACCACTTGAAAACTCGTTGTAAATAGCCTGGGGTTGAACAACCGCAACATTGAGGTTATTGTGCTGGGCATGAAAAGTTGCAAGCCTGGCTGCTTCCTGCGCAAAGTCAGGATGGGTTATGATTAACATGGAATAAGAAGGAAATCCGTGCAGATTTTGGTTTGCTGCCTTTTCAACAAAAACAGGCTTCAGGTAGCTTTGATCGTCATTGATTATGTATTCGCGAAGTGTATCGGCCAGAGCCTTGAAAACTACCTGGCCACCTGAAGCTGAAACATTGATAAAACCAGGCTGGATCGGATCGGTAACATCCCAGAGTACAAAAGGTTTGGTAACTCCGGAAATCCTGTATTCCACAACTCCCTGCTGACCGGTATGCCTGAAAGAAGTTTGTCCATCCTTCAGAATTAACCTGGCGAGCGCATTAACTTCAATATAATTGAGCCAACCTAGCGCAGAACCTGTTGATTTATTGAATTTAAGGCTAAATCCAGCACCAAAATCAGGTTGATTGATGACGTAGGTTTCATTGCTTATTCTTGCATAGGCCGTGTTAAATTCGGTAATAATGGGCGAAACAAATAAATTAAAGGTACTTCCTGCGGCTTTGAGGGTAAAACTGCTCGACTGCACAGAGCGCGCAACCGCACTTAGCCTCACGGTTGCAGGTACTGAAGGTTCTGCTTCAAAGTTACTGAATGAATAATTTCTTTCGGTGATGATGTCGAAAGAATCGCCAAACCATTCTTTCCCGGACTTAATCAGGTTAACTTCATTTGGGTGATAAGCATCAAACCAGTTATAGGTTGAAATGATAGCGTTGGCCGACGAAGAAGGCTGGGGAAATTCCTGAACCCTTATGCCGTCTTCGGCACCGGTAGTAACGAAATAATACGCAAGATCTGAATATAGATGAGGCTGGTGTTCAAACAATCCTGTTTGAGGATTGAAGGTCCACTTCATTGGCCCGCGGGCATAGAAAACAATATAATCACCAGCATTAAAAATACCATCTCCTCCATCTACAACCATTACAGGAATTTCCGGCAGATCATCGTAGCGGGGAGTACCGGCCTTTTCAGGCAGCATGCCTCCACCATAGCCATGAACCCTGATTTTTGATGAACCCAGACCCGCAACCTGAATCCCCATAGCAGAAAGATCGTTGTATGTGAGTTGATACAAGCCGGTTTTCGAAACTGAAACCTTATACCAATCTCCACTGCTCAGAACAGAAGAAGATGCGTAACCCAATGCCTGCTCCGATTTAAGTTGTCGCTGATTGTCCTGCTCAATTTTAACATTGAAAGAGATTAGTTTCTCAATTGCACCATTGGAATTATTGCGTCTTAAAGGCACCAGGGATAGTCGTAAAAGTGGATTTCCACGGTCGTAAACAATCTCATGTGTTAATTCAGGAGTTGCGTTTACAGCCAAAGCACTAATGCTTCCTAAAACCTTCAATTCCTGTTCGGTAAGTAGTTCATAATGAGTATCGGTGAGGCTGACTGATTGAATTTGAAAATCCACTTCACGGAAGAACGTGAAAACAGGAAGTCCGTTTTCTTCACTATTATAACACTGTTCGCAATTGAGCCATGACTTAACATTCCCATCGGGCAGTGTTTCCCGGAAAGGTTGAAACCAATGAACTGATTCCTGAGAATGAGCATGAAAAGCTGAAAGTGAAACCAGTATCAATAATACTTTTAACACTTTACTATATAAGGGTTTGTTTACAGACATCATTGTTCTTTTTTAAGTAGTCAGGTAGTTCTTCATTAGCCGGATATGACCTTTAACAAGCAATCTAGAGTGAATATACCGGATAATTACTAAAATGAACATAAAAAGTCACCAATAAGTTCATTTATTATATCTTTGCAGGCGCCACAGATAAGTCAATTTATCTGTATGGCATACTAACGGCAAATTATTTTCGTTATTGCAGCAAATACGGGATATTAATAACATTTTTTCAAGCGGTGGTGAATGATATTAAAAAATATTCGTAATATTGGCTGCTGAAATTCCCCAAAACATGAGACTCAAGCTCCTACTTATTTCGCTCGTTGTGCTTACCTTTAGTTTTGTAAGGGCACAGGATGCTTCGTTTTCGCAGTATTATGGTAATCCAATGTACCTTAATCCTGCGCTTGCCGGATCAAAAATATGCCCAAGGCTTACCCTTAATTACAGGAACCAATGGCCTTCTATCCCGGCAAGTTTCGTGACTTACTCGGTAGCTTATGACCAATTTGTTGATGCAGTTTCCGGTGGCGTTGGTTTTCTGGTTCTGTCGGAGAACATGGCTGACGGGATACTCACCAACACTCAGGCAAGTGCCATTTATTCATTCAGGGTAAATCTGACCAAAAGCCTGACCATGAATGCTGGTTTCCAGGGCACATATATTCAGAACAAGTTAAACTGGAACAAGCTCATCTTTGAAGACCAGTTATTGTCTGGCTTCGACACCAACCTCCCTCCAACACAGGAAAGCCCTCCCGACAGGCTTAATATTGGAATGATCGATTTTTCAGCCGGTTTGCTGTTTGGATATAACGAGCGCCTTTACGGGGGAGTGGCTGTCAATCACCTGACTCAACCCGATAATTCATTTTACAGCAATGGTAGCAGTAATCTCGATATGAAAATTACTGCCCATGCCGGTGCGCTGATCGACATGCGTGACGGATTGAAATCAGGTGATGTGGAAGATCTCAGTTTATCGCCTAACATCATGTATCAGCAACAAGGTAAATTTCACCAGTTGAATTTAGGAGTGTACCTTAATGTATATCCTTTTGTTCTGGGTGCCTGGTTCAGGCACAACTTTGAAAATCCGGATGCAGTGATTGCTTTGATCGGATTTCAGCAAGCTAAATTTAAAGTCGGGTACAGTTACGATTACACCGTTTCAAGATTAACCAATGCAACCGGGGGTGCCCATGAGGTTTCTTTTGCCTGGCAATTTGACTGCGGTCAAAAAACAATTAAGCATAAGGCAATAAAATGCCCCAGATTTTAGTTATCAATTATCAACAAACAATTAAACCTGAAATGATCAGCTACAGCAACATCTATCAGAAACTTACAATCCTTGCGTCAGTCATGCTTATTGCTTCCTCCTGTTCCAAAGAATCATCGCGAACAACAGGATGGGAATACAATAATTCCAAAAACGGGGGTTATCAGGTTAATACCAAATACGATGAACAAGCCATTGGGCCAGGTCTGGTAATGGTCGAAGGTGGAACTTTTACCATGGGCCGCACTACCGACAATCCAATGTACGAATGGGACAATATCCCGCGAAGGGTTACCGTCCCCTCATTTTACATCGATCAGACCGAAGTGGCCAATGTTGACTACGTGGAGTATCTTTACTGGTTGAGCAGGGTTTTTGGCACCGATTATCCTGAAGTTTACCGCAAAGCCTTGCCCGACACCCTGGTATGGCGTGAAAAACTGGCATACAATGAGCCATTGGTTGAAACCTATTTCAGACATCCTGCCTACCGCAATTACCCGGTGGTTGGTGTTAGTTGGGTACAGGCCAATGAATACTGTTTGTGGCGTACCGATCGTGTAAATGAAATGATGCTTATCCGGAAAGGCATTCTGGATTTCGATCCTGATCAACGCAATGAAAATAATTTTAATTCTGAAGCTTACCTCGCCGGGCAATATGAAGGCCTTGTCAACAAGCCGCTTAAAGACCTGAACCCAAGCGGAACCGGCGAACGCCGCGCCAAACTCGAAGATGGTATAATGGTTCCAAAATACAGACTCCCAACCGAAGCTGAATGGGAATTTGCGGCTCTTGGCCTTGTCGGAACCACAGTTTATGAGCGCGTTGTTGAACGCCGCATTTATCCATGGAATGGAACCATTGTTCGCTCAGATCAGAAAAAATATTACGGACAGTTCCTCGCCAACTTCAAACGCGGCCGTGGCGACTATATGGGTGTTGCCGGTAGCCTGAACGATGGTGCCGATCTTCCTGCTGAAGTTGCATCTTATTGGCCAAACGATTACGGCCTGTATAATATGGCCGGCAACGTTGCAGAATGGGTACTCGATGTTTACCGTCCTCTTACTTATGAAGACATGGCCGATTACGCTCCATTCCGTGGTAACATATTCGAAACCAAAGAGACCGATGCCGAAGGTTTCCTTGCACCCAAAGACAGCCTTGGCCGTATCAAATATCGCGAAGTTACCACAGAAGAAAGCAAAGACCGATTTAACTACCGGAGTGCCAACCAGGTAAACTATCTTGATGGTGACTACCAATCAACCATTAACCCCGATTGGACAACAGCTCTCGCAGATTCCATCAACACGACCAACATGATGTATGAGTTTGGCAAAACATCTCTTGTCAGCGACCATTCCAGGGTTTACAAAGGTGGCTCATGGAAAGATCCGGCCTATTACCTGAGCCCATCCGTCCGCCGTTACCTTGATGAAAATCAGGCAACCAATTTTATTGGCTTCCGCTGTGCTATGGGCAGAGTTGGTGGTGCTTACGGGAAAAAGAAAAAATAGATCAAATCTTAAGATTATTTAGCCCACCTGTTAATACGGGTGGGCTTTTTTTTTCAAATAATGATCGCGACAATTATTAATTCCCTAATTTCGGAAAGGATTTCAGAATACCATTGCCGTTAAAACAATCTCAAAATATGCGCAAAACCAAACCCGAAGAACTTCTTTTAACGTACAGGCAACACCCGTATATCAGCACCGATTCCCGTATCGCTCAGCCTGGCAGTATTTTCTTTGCTCTCAAAGGCGATAATTTTAATGGCAATAAATATTGTAAACAAGCAATAGAAAATGGAGCAGCTTATGCTGTTATAGATGATCGCGAGTATTTTATTGACGAAAGAACACTTTTAGTGGACGATGTGCTGCTTTCGCTTCAGCTACTTGCTTCAGATTACAGAAATAAATTGAGAATTCCCATAATCGGAATAACCGGCTCCAATGGGAAAACAACAACCAAAGAATTGATGGCTGCAGCTTTATCAGCCAGATTTAATACGCACGCAACTGCAGGCAATTTCAATAACCATATTGGTGTCCCGATCACATTGCTGACTATAAAGCCGGAAACAGAAATTGCAGTGATTGAGATGGGAGCCAACCACATTGGTGAAATTGCTGCCCTTTGTAAAATTGCCCGCCCGACACATGGAATTATAACCAACATCGGCAAGGCCCACCTCGAAGGTTTCGGGAGTGCCGAAGGGGTGGTTAAAGCCAAAAGTGAACTTTACAACCACCTCCTGAATTACGGAGGATCTGTTTTTGTGAACGCTGACAACCCATTACTTCTGTCGCTTACCATTGATTTGGAGCGTATTACCTATGGAAAATCAGAAGAAGCTGATTTCAGAGGCAGTCTGAATAGTTTAGGGCCGTTACTTGGATTCGACCTGGAACACCCTTTTAAAAGCCCGGTCAGTACAAAACTGGCTGGCAATTATAATTTCGAAAATGCAATGGCAGCCCTTTGTATTGCCAATCACTTCAGGGTGAAACCCGAAGATGCAGTAAAAGCCATTGAGCATTATGAACCAAAAATGAACCGTTCGCAGGTTCTGCAGACTGGCCGGAATACCCTGATTATGGATGCATACAATGCGAACCCATCGAGCATGCAAGCTGCCATACTAAATTTTGCCTCAATGCAGGATCGTTTTAAAATCCTGCTCCTCGGCGATATGTTTGAACTTGGCGAAGAAACCCAAAACGAACATAAGGCCATCCTCAAACTTGCTCTCGCCCAAAAATTCAGAAAAGTTATAACAGCCGGGCCACTCTTTTCAGAAGCTGCTTTCGGACAACAAGGTGTTGAAGCCTTCGAAACAATTGGTGAACTCAGCGATTATCTTTCGTCTGAAAAAATAGAAGGGGCAACCATTCTTGTAAAAGGCTCGCGGGGAATGAAACTGGAAACAATCACCGGAAATCTTTAGTGATGATGAATCAGTCAATAGTAGCCCTGGGGATTATGTCAGGCACTTCACTCGATGGCCTCGATCTGGCGCTTTGCCGGTTCGATACCATTTACGGGCAATGGAAATACCGGATTATAAAAGCTGAAACCGTCGCCTATCCCGTGGAATGGCAGCAAGCGTTGCTTCATGCACCGGAAGCCGATGCCCTGACTATCTCACTATTAAATACATCTTACGGCCGCTGGATCGGGCAGGCTTGTAATTTTTTCCTGACCGGGAGCAGCATAAAGCCACAACTGATTGCCAGTCACGGACATACAATCTTCCACCGGCCCGGCCAAGGCCTGACCTTACAAATCGGAAGCGGCGCAGCCATTGCAGCCGAAACCGGCATTACAACCGTCAGTGATTTCAGAAGCCTGGATGTAGCCCTTGGCGGCCAGGGTGCCCCGCTCGTGCCAATCGGCGACAAATTGCTGTTCGGCGAATATGTTGCCTGCGTGAACATCGGAGGCTTCGCAAACCTGTCATACAATCATGACGGGAAAAGGGTTGCATGGGACATTTGCCCGGCCAACTTCATTCTGAATAGGGAGGCAGCTAAACTTGGTTTCAAAATGGATGAGTCAGGAACAATTGCCAGAAACGGAACGCTGAACCAGATACTTCTGCAAAATCTGAATGGCCTGGATTACTATCATTATTCAGGCCCTAAATCCCTTGGCAGGGAATGGGTAGAAAAGTATATTCTTCCCCTGGTGGTTGAATCAAACCTAAATCCTGAGACGATACTCCGCACTTTTACTGAACACATCGCTGTTCAAACCGGCAAAGCACTTTCGCAAAAAGAGGGTGCATCGGTTCTTTTCACCGGAGGTGGTTCGCACAACAAATTCCTGATGGAACGCATGGCAGCTTTGAGCAATATAAAAGCGGAAATTCCCGGCAGCGAAACGGTTGACTTCAAGGAAGCACTTATCTTTGCGCTGCTTGGCGTGCTTAGGATCAGAAACGAGAATAATTGTCTGGCAGAGGTTACTGGCGCTTCACGCGACAATTGCGGGGGATCGGTTTTCCAGCCCTGATCCGATCCCAGATAAACGGAATCAGATTTGGCCAATTCGATAGTCTTTACATATAACAACCGGAAACATTTGCTCCAATTTGATGATTCTCTGTCAAAAAAGATTCATAACTTTCAAAGCTGGTTGTACAAACAGGTTTACAGGTCTCAAAATTTACTAACGACATGATTAAGTTACATTTGGTAAAACGAACAATTTTATTACTCTCTTTTAGCCTGATCACTTGCCTTTCATCAGGACAGGAGCACTCAGATACCATTGTGAAACTTCCTGAAGTGGTAATCGCTGACTCAGCGATCAATCGCATGACCCCACGATCGGTAATTTCGGGGGAATTATTGGGTAAAACCAATGTCAGTGATGTTGGCGAACTACTTCGAAATGAGCCCAACATAAGCGGTATCCGCAGAGGTGGGTATGCTGTCGATCCGGTAGTGCGTGGTTTCAGATACTCCCAGCTAAACATCTTTCTTGATGAAGGCATCCATATTGAAGGCGGATGCCCTAACCGCATGGACCCGGTTCTTGCGCACATAGAGCCTGAAATGATTGAACGTATTGAAATAGTGCGGGGGCCTTATCTTTTGCAGTATGGCCCTTCTCCGGCCACCAGCATCAGAATCATTACAAACAGAGAAAATCCCTTTAGAACCCAAAAACCTGAATTGGTTTCAATTACCGGTTATGATGCCAACCGGAATGGGTTCAAACAACACCTGGCCCTATCCGGCTCAGGAAGCAAATTATATTATCGCATAGGAGCCGGCTTTAAGAACTTTGGAAATTATACCGATGGTAATGGGAAAGAATGGGAATCGGAATATCATAAAAGAGATTTATCCGCAGATATTGGTATCCGGTTAAATAACTCAGAAGTATTAAGTATTGCATACAAAGGAGCATTTGGAAACGATGTTATGTTTCCGGCGCTCGCCATGGATGAAATAGTTGACCAAACCCATATTTTATCGGCGGTTTATACAAAAAACAGCCGGCAAAATCCGGCTAACCAGTTGAAAATTTCCGGCCACAGAACCAGTGTATATCACGAAATGGACAACAGGTTCAGACCGCAGTATTCGCAGATTATTCCGCCCAACAACGGGTTGATGCAGGCAGTGGCTGAAGTGAACACGAATACAACCGGAGTCAGGGTTCTCACGCATTGGAAGACAGGCAACCAAATAATAGAAGCTGGCTTTGACAGTGAGTTATACGAGAAAGACGGGACCCGCCATATAAAGATGATTATGCAGATGGAGGGACAGGAATTTATTTCTACAAAAAAATTCAATCTCTGGAAAGATGCTTTCATGCTCAACAATGGCTTTTTCGCTGGCATTTCGTCCGGGAACCAGAAATTAAGTTATTCCGTTTCGGCGCGCACCGACCTGAATTACAGCAATTCACAAGATACCCTTGTCATAAGTAAGGATAATATTGTATGGTTTGAAGTGAACCCTGAAACAAAATTGCTCCTGAGTTTATCAGCGAGTGGCTCATGGCAGATCAGCGAAAAAGTGAGTTTATCCATGGGTCTGGCACGCGGAACCAGAGCGCCTGATTTGCAGGAACGTTATATTAAATTCCTGGCAACCGGATTCGATAAGTATGATTATCTCGGAAATCCGAAACTTAAACCGGAAATAAATTACCAGGCCGATCTGATGTTGGATTATAAATCAGGTTCTTCGATTTTATACCTAAATTTATTCAGGTCTGATGTGCAGAATTTCATCACCGGAACGCTGCTTCCTCCTTCGGTTGCAAGGCCATTAAGCATGGGAGCTCCGGGCGTAAAACAATTCAACAATGTAAACCGGGCCGTTTTATATGGATTCGAAACGGGGATTACAGCAAAAGCAACCGAGCTTCTTGCGATCTCATTATCGGCAGGTTACACCTATGCCTATTTCCCGGTTATCGAAAAAATAATACTTGAAAATAGCCAGGCAACGGGTTCAGTTGAACTAAAAAATGATCCGATTCCTGAAATTCCGCCTTTTGAAGCAATGTTTAAAGCTGATTATGCTCTTTTTAAAGGAAGTTTAAAGCCGGAAATTACCATTAGGGCAGTTGCAGGACAGGCGCAGGTATCAGAAGCATCTTACGAAGAATCCACACCGGGATATGTACTCGCCAATATTTCAATCGGTTACAAGCCTTGTAATTATGCAACATTTACGATTGGGGCCAATAATTTGTTTGATAAAGCCTATTACGATCACCTTAACCGGAAACTTGCCGGCACTTCAGGTAAACTATATGAGCCAGGCCGAACGTTATTTATAAACCTGAAAATCGTAATTTAGTGCTCATACCTTACCAATGTTAAATTACACCACCAAAAATGAAAATAAGAAAATACTTCACCATTCTGATTCTTACCATGCTAACTATTTTATCCGGATGCAGGGATAAGGAAGAAAAACCCGGTGAAACCGTTTTGAAGTTAAAGTTCAGCCATTCGGTTGCCGGACAGCCCTTCATCATGAACAACCTCATGTACCAGAATGCTGCCGGAAATGAATTTGAAGTATCCGAGATCATGTACTTTATTTCAGATATTAAACTTTACCATCGTGATGGCAGGGTAATAGAACCAGCAACCTGGGACGACATCCACTACAACGATACAAACCTTCCCGAAACCCTTGAATGGACGGTCGGTAATAGTATTCCGGAAGGCATCTACGATAGTTTGACTTTCACCTTTGGCATATCAGCAGCAAAAAATCAATCGTTTATGTTTGTGAATCCACCTGAAGTAAACATGGCCTGGCCTGAATTGCTGGGAGGTGGTTATCATTACTTTATGTTGAATGGTTGGTGGAAGAATGCGGAAGGTAACAGGCAGCCATTCAATTTCCACCTTGGGATTGGGCAGATATATCAAAACAATTCAGGACAGGTTGCCGATATCATCGGGTTTGTTCAGAACGCCTTCACCGTGAATCCTGAAGGGGCCTCATTTACTATCAGGAAAGGCGAAATTCACGTCGGAAATATAGAGATGGATGTTAACAGTTGGTTCGACACCCCGATAATCTTTGACTTCAACTATTATGGCGGAGCTATGATGCAAAACCAGGAAGCCATGCATATAGGTTGCCTGAATGGAGCAGATGCTTTCACACTGAGCTGGGATTAGCGATCAAATCATTTCTCAAAATGTGTGTATAAAAAGAAAGCAGGCTGTTGAGCCTGCTTTCTTTTTATTTAAATCTTATTATTTTGCATAAGGGCAATTGCCCTTGTTTCCAGGCCCGTAGCCCATTCCACGTCCGTTCTTTCCCTGCTTTCCATTTCGGTTGTAACCGTTTCCATTATTCCGCCCTTTCCCTTTCCGTGCATCATAAAAAACTTTCTGTTCGTCGTTCAGAAGGGCTTTAACTTCGCGTTGATGGGCTTCCCGCTCTTTCATCAAATCGCCACGAAGCTTTGAAATCTCATCAATGGTCTGGTCAATGACCTTATCATCCGGATTTTCAGCAAGTTTAAGTGTGTTCAGCCTGGCATGTTTTTCACCTATTTCTGCCCTGATAAGTTCTGCTTTGCGGATGTGTTTAACCCTGAGTTTTTCGATTGAATTTTGCTGTTCTTCCGTTAAACCCGGTATTGCAGCACGGCAAACACCTTTATCATCATCTGGCCCCGGTCCTCTTCCCCTGCCGGGAGCCTGGGCATAAGCAGGGTTTACAAACATTGAACTTATTGCAATTACTGTCATGAACAGCATCATTTTGATTCCTGAATTTTTCATAATTTTTGTGTTATTAAGGTTGATTTAGATTTGACTATTCATTACCAGAGCGCCTTTGTCCATGACGATGCTGGTGCTGCTTTCCTTTTCCCATCGGGCCGCTGTCGCGTGAAAGCAATTCACGGTAAAAAGCTTCCAGCTTTTCTTGTTGATCAGGGGTTGCAATTGATTTTACCTCAAGCAGATGCCTTACCGTAAGTTGTTTAGCCCTGGCCTGTAAACCACCTATTTCCAGGCTGAGTGCATCGAGCATTAAGGTATCGGGTTTATCTTTAAGGGTTTCCTCCATTATCGCACCATTCAGTTGCCTGATTTTCATAAATAAAGGCCGGGCATTGTCCCTGAACTTAATGCGAGATTCCCTGAAAACCTTTTGCTGATGCCCGTTAAAGCCGAGTTCCTCTATCAGAAATGCAGGGCCACGAAAATTGGCTATACTATCCCCACTGTTTTCTATTGAAATAGAACTATCAAAATCAACAGCACGGGACTTCCTGATGTTGATTATTACTGTTGTTACTGCCGCCAGATTAACGATGGTTAAAATGATAACAATGAGCAATACAATTCTGGACCGATTATTTTGTATCATTTGTGCCGGGGGTTTCAAAATCGATGAGGTAATTTTCCAGTGCCAGTGTAGCATCGTCGTTCAGGTGCAAATCGCTGGCGTAGGCATCAAGCAAAGCCACTCTTTGCTGACCGGACAAAGTGTTTTCATCGCCGCTGTCAGGCTGAACTACGTTGAACAACCTGCCTCCCAGCCAGATGCCTAGAATTAAGGATGCAGCAACTGCTATAAACAATGGTCGAAGGTGCAAAATCCTGACAACTGGATTTCTTGTAGTTACATGGGAGTTGGTCTTAGCCTGCATATTGATTGTCAATCTGTCATAAAATGTTGGATCGGCTACTTTTCTACGACCCGAAGCCAGTGTATTAAACCCAGCACTATATTCTTTGAGCAGCGCACTGCATGAACTGCACGAAACGAGATGCCCGGCCAGTTCAGCCGGCATCCCGGCAGATGGTCGCTGCGCAAGAAAATCAATGATCTGCAATTCTGCTTCCCGGCACTTCATGTTGGTATCGTTTTCAGGTTTGACACGTAACTTTGTCATATCATTCGGAATTAAATCATTTTAAATAATATTTCTTCAGTCTGGTTTGCAAACCGACCCGGGCCCGATGAATCAACGATTCAACTGATGAAAGACTGGTTTTCATCACTCCGGCAACTTCAGCATAAGACAAATCTTCAAGCTTATTGAGGGTGAATGCGATGCGCTGGTTCTCAGGAAGTGACTGGATGGCTTTACCTATAATCAGCTTTTGTTCCAGTTGTTCAAGATAATCATCGTTGACAAACGGCCCGCTTTCGCCGGAATCTTCATCTTCACTGTTCATATTGAATCCGATTAATGAATCAATATCTCTCCGGAAGCGGCGTTTTCGGTTATCGCGCAGGTGGTTGAGTGAACGGTTTACGGCAATTCTGTATAACCAGGTGCTCAGTTTTGCATCCCCCCTGAACTTATCTGCATTTCGGATAGCTTCAATAAATACTTCCTGGGCCAGATCTTCTGCATCCTGCTCATTCTGAAGAAAACTATAGCAGACATTGTAAATATTAACCTGATGGTTATCAACAAACTGACGTCCGGCAGAGGATTCTCCTTCTGCCACTTTTTTCATCAATTCGAGGTCAGTCATGCAATATTCAAGGTTAATTCACGGTTAAATTACGGTGATTTTGACACAGAATAATAAAAAACCTGCGCTGGTCTCCAGGAAAATTAATAAAATATTGGATCATGATAAGGTTATTTACAGCAATTGACAACCTCAGTGTATTTCTTAAATACAGGGCTGGACGGGCATAATAAAAATTTTACTCTATTTTTAAATGTTTTTCTAAATACCTGTTTTCGCAATGTTTATATTGTATTTTTGTGAAGTTAATTCAACATGAAAAATTCAAAACCAAATATATCAATTAAGTTAATTACCCGTAAATCATTACAGGCGGTTCTCTATGCACTGGCTTTTTATTTGTCAGTACAGTTACCTCAACATAATCTTGAACAAGGACAAAACGGGCAGCTTGCATTTGAAAAGCAAAATTACTGTCTTGTCCCGATAGAAGAACAGCATAACAGGTCTGTTAATAATTCCATTAAGCTTTTTCCTGTTATTGTTCTCCCTTTACACGAATTTCTGAAGGGTTTCAGATACGGGGTAGTTTCAATAGATGATCTTTCCCAAATAAAATTATCAGCCATCTTCTATTTTACAGAAGAGATTGTAATTACCATGCGCAGGTTAAGGATATAGAATTTGACTTTCCAGCTTAATCTCACCATTTAATTCATCCTGCTGAGCTCAGGCTTTAAACAGCGGGGATTCAGGAATCATTCAATTCTCTTTAAAATGTCAGATCAAAAAACCGAAAATTCCGGTTTGACCGGATTCAAACCATTTATAATCATTTTTGTAATACTGGTTGTCGTACTGGTAGTATTTAAAGTGTTATTGTCAGTTATAATGTAAGAAGATAACCCACAATTAACTGACCCGCGGGGCAAAAGATAGAAATTCTTTTGCCCCGCTTAATTTTCATCATTATAATATTTTGAAGAAATCTGAGTTAACTATTAACATCGCAGTGTTGATAGATTATAAAACAATCTTTCCTGGCGTTGCACAATTAGCCTAATTTTACTCAGAATTAAACTACACATCAATGATTTCAGGAATCCTTCTGCAAATTACACAACCCGCTTCAGTGCTGAATGATACGATCTCAGGCACCATAGCTAAAACCCCTCAACCCACTGAAATAAGTCTTTCTATCTGGGACCTCTCTCTTAAAGGTGGCTGGATTATGCTGCCAATCGCCATTATGTCGGTTATTGCGATCTACATCTTCATCGAAAGGTATATTGTTATCAACCGGGCTGCACGCGATGAGCAAAACTTTATGAATAACATCCGCGATTTTATTCACAATGGGCGGATTGATTCTGCTCTTTCGTTGTGCAAAAACAATCGCACCCCCATAGCCCGCATGATTGAAAAGGGGATTATCCGAATCGGAAAACCGCTGAATGACATCAATGCAGCCATTGAAAATGTGGGTAAACTCGAAGTTGCCAAACTCGAAAAGAATCTGGCAGCCCTTGCCACAATAGCCGGAGCAGCGCCGATGCTCGGCTTTCTGGGGACTGTAATCGGGATGGTCAGGGCATTCTATGATATGTCAATGGCTGGAAACAACATTGATATCGCTTTACTTTCAGGTGGTATTTATCAGGCAATGGTTACAACCGTAGCGGGTTTGATCGTTGGAATTATCGGATATATCTGTTACAATATCCTCGTTGCCCGGGTTGAAAAGGTTGTTTTTATTCTTGAAGCACGCGCAACCGAATTCATGGACCTGCTGCATGAACCTGCTTAATATTATTGAACAGGTATTGGGTTGTTTCATACTAACCAAAAGGACATGTCAATTAAATCAAGAAATAAAATAAGTACGGCATTCAGCATGGCTTCCATGTCTGATCTGGTGTTTCTGCTCCTGATCTTTTTTATGCTGACTTCAACGCTGGTAAGCCCGAATGCCATCAAACTGCTGTTACCATCAAGCAGCAGCAAAACAATGGCAAAACAATCGATAACCGTATATATCGACAGTAATTACAATTATTTTGTAGAGGAGAATCAGGTAAATCAGGAATTTTTAGTAGAAACACTGGGCAGTAAGCTTGCTGGCCAGGCTGATGCCTCAATTGTGCTCAGGGCTGATCAGAGTGTTCCGGTTCAATACATTGTCACCCTGATCGATGCTATTAACCAGGTTAATGAAATGACCGGGACAAAACACAAGGTAATTCTGGCAACCAAACCGGTAAAATAGGCATTCTGAATTCGGAATTTCATTACGGCAGGATTTTTGAAAGTTTATATAAAAAACGATCGTGAAAATAGAAAAGGATAACATCAAAGGGTTGATTGGAACCATTGTTTTTCATGCTCTATTGCTGTTAGGGCTGATATTGATGGCTTTGAGAACACCTTTGCCATTGCCGGAAGAATCAGGAGTTGAGGTAAACCTTGGCAATTCTGACGTAGGCATGGGCGATGTTCAACCCGAGCAACTGGCTGCAAGTACCCAGGCTGCTCCCCAATCCAGTGCAGTTTCCGCAGAAGATGATCTTGTAACTGAAGATACGGAGGAAACACCTGCAATTGAACCTGTTAAGAAAGACAAACCACAGCCTGTTACCAAACCAGAACCCAGACCAAACCCAAAACCAACGCCCAAAGTAGAACCTCAGCCGGTAGTAAATCCGAACGCTATTTACAAAGGAAAACAAGGAAGCACAAGCGGTGGAGGCAATCAGGGCATAACTGGTCAGCCGGGTGATCAGGGTAAACCCAACGGGACCCCGGGATCAGATAACTACAATGGCTCCGGAGGGTCGGGCGGTGGTGTTTCATTTGACCTTGCAGGGCGCAGTTCAAGACAATTGCCTAAGCCTAATAATAATTTTAGTGAAAGGGGAACTGTGGTAGTAACCATTTTTGTTAACCGCGCGGGTATTGTGACCAGGGTAATTTCCGGAGCAAAAGGCACTACGACTTCCAATCTCCAACTCAGGCAACTTGCTGAACAGGCCGCCCGGCAAGCTCGTTTCAGCCCAAAAGAAGATGCCCAGGAAGAGCAAAAAGGATCCATTACTTACATCTTTGAGCTGAATTGATTCCTTATCCTGATGAACTATCAGCAAACCCTTGACTACCTGTTCAGCAAATTTCCAACGTTTCACCTTATAGGGGCGGCTGCTTACAAAGCCAACCTTGATAATACAATTGAAATTTGCAATATCCTCAAAAATCCTCAAAATAACTTTGCCTCAGTTCATATTGCCGGCACCAATGGCAAAGGCTCAGTTTCTCATATACTAGCCTCGATTTTACAGGAATCTGGTTATAAAACCGCATTATTCACTTCGCCACATCTGAAAGACTTTCGTGAACGTATCAGAGTTAACGGGAAAATGATCGCGGAAGAGTATGTGTGCAGGTTTGTGGAGCAATACAAAGAAGAATTTGAAAGAATAAAACCTTCCTTTTTCGAAATGAGTTTTGGGCTGGCAATGAGTTGGTTCAACCTTCAAAAAGTTGACATTGCTGTTATTGAAACCGGTATGGGAGGCCGATTGGATTCAACCAATGTAATTAGTCCGATTCTTTCTGTTATTACGAACATCAGCCTTGATCATACCCAGTTTTTAGGGAATACCATTGCTGATATCGCGCGTGAAAAAGGCGGAATAATTAAACCGGGTGTGCCGGTGATTATAGGCGAAACGCATTCTGAATCGTCAAAAGTATTTAAAGAAATTGCGTCGTTAAACAATTCAACAATATCATTTGCCGATCAGGAAGTGGATATACAGAAGGATATTTTGAATATTGATCCAGCCTTCCTGAAAGCAATTTTGAAATTAAAAGGTCATCAACTTTCAGTGGAATGCCCACTCACCGGCGATTACCAGTTGAAAAACCTGGCTACGGTTTATGCTTCATCCTTGAAATTGAAAACCATTTTGAAAAAACCCGACGGTTTGAATATCCAAACGGGGATTAGAAATACGATTAAAAATACCGGCCTGATGGGCAGGTGGCAAACCCTGAGGAACAAACCTTTGACAATATGCGATATTGGCCATAATCCCCATGGATTCCAAATGGTTGTCGAACAATTAAAATCAATCATTTACCGCAAATTGCATTTTGTAATTGGTGTGGTAAATGACAAAGACATTCGCACAATGTTGGCAATGTTGCCTGAAGATGCAACTTATTATTTCTGTAAAGCAGATATTCCAAGAGGGTTGGAAGCAGCTAAACTTCAGTCTGAAGCCATTGCATTTAACCTGAAAGGAGAAATGTACCCTTCGGTAAGGAAAGCATTAGATGCTGCATGGAAAGCAGCCGATGACAAGGACCTGGTTTTTATTGGCGGGAGCGCTTTTACTGTTGCGGAAGTTATATAATATCAGCCACCTGTTATGAGATGCAGAACCATAACATCATCGCCATCTTTAACCGTTTTATGATCAAACTCATGACGTTTGATTAATTCGCCATTGATTTTCACAACCAGCATCCTGAAAGTGAATTTTTTCACGGCCAGTAATTCGGTCATTGTCATCTGATCCGATTCAAAATCTTCTACCCTGTTGTTTAAAACTATCTTCATTGGCTCAATCTAAGTAATTTTGCTTATCATTCGGAAACAGGCGTAAAATCTTTTAGCAGAATTTCAAGCACTTCGTTTGCCTGCATGTGGGCTACCACGCCAACTCTCGGCGCCAGGACCGGGAGTGCATCTGAAACCTCTGAAACTTCATCGCCACAAATGATTAAATTGCCTGACTTACGGCTGTGAATAATATCCGATTTGCCCCATCCTGCCATCCCAACACCGGCAACCAGGTATTTTCCGGGCATCTGAGTATGCACGGTTTCTATGATCATCTGTTTCATCTCAGCTTTATCAAACGCCTCCACTATTACATCACAACAGGCAAACAACTCAATCACATCCGAGACACAAAGCTTCAAATCAAAAGCTTTAACAGAAACCACAGGATTAATCCGTTGAATATTTTCCCGCAAAGCATGTACCTTTAATCTGCCGATCTGGTCATGAAAATAGTATTGACGGTTAAGATTTTGTTTAGTAACAATATCAAAATCAGCAATTACCAGTTTCCCAACACCACATCGGGCCAGCGCAACTGCACAGTTTGAACCCAGGCCGCCACACCCGGCGATTCCTACAGTAAACCGGCTTAAATACTTACTTATTTGTTCGGTATAACTTTGAGGCATAAGCAGTTTAAATGACTTCGGCTACATCAGGCCTACTGCAAAAATAATTAAATTACCACCGAAACCCAAAACAAGATTTATAATTTTGGTACCGGATGGGCAGTTATTCATAATGAATATAAATCAAACCTCAATAATAATGCTAAGTAACTGCTTAGCAGATAGTGTTATGCATGATCTGTCATATCGCTATTTTTCAGTCAATTAAATTTGCAAAATGACAAAACTTTGTACATTTGTGAACCGATTCACAGAGAAAAATCAAATCCTTTACACTATATGAACACTGAAGAAATCTCGAAATCACTTAAACTGGTCAGGCAATACAAATACACCCTGGCACCGGTTGACAAAGGGTATAATAACCGGACCCTGTATGTTAACGTTTCTGACAACACAATTATTGAAAAACCGGTAAGCCTGCAGATGAAAGAAAAGTTCATCGGTGGCAAAGGCTTCGGGCTCAGGCTGCTTTGGGATGCCACAACACCCGAAACCAAGTGGAACGACCCGGAAAATGAGATTGTAATTGGCATGGGCCCCATTTGTGGGGTTACTCAGTATTCAGGTACTGGTAAGTCGCTGGTTGTAACCATTTCTCCACAAACAGATATTGTGATTGACAGTAATGTTGGCGGATATTTTGGCCCCTTCCTGAAATTCGCCGGTTTTGACGCGCTTGAACTTCAAGGGAAAACTGACAAAGATGTGGTTATTTTCTTCGACGAAACGCGTGGAATGGTTGAAGTCTATGAAACGGTTTCCTTGCCGGAAGACAGCCATCTGCTGGCTGAAAAACTAACAGAAGTATTTGCTGAAGACGAGAATGGCCGTAAAAATGTATCTGTTGTTTCGGCCGGAACCGCTGCCAGACATTCACTGATCGGAATGCTCAATTTCAGTTTCTTCGATTCAAAACGAAAAATTACCCGTCTGAAACAAGCCGGCCGTGGTGGCATCGGAACCGTATTTATCGACAAAGGCATCAGGGCCCTGGTTGCAAAAACCAGCGGCATTAAAGGCAATCTCAACAATGTAGTTGACCTTGAAACGATTATGGCCCGGGGCCGAAACTTTAACCGCGAAATGCGCGAGTTGGACAACAGCCAGGCTGAGATGCGAACCAAGGGCACAGCTCATCTCACCAATGTCATGAACGACTACGACTTACTGCCAACCAACAATTTCAAATTTGGCAGTCACCCCGATGCGGTTAAGATTCATTCCGAGATTTATAAAGAAAAATTTACCCAGGGGGTTCCCGATGGCTGTTGGATAGGCTGCAATATGTCGTGCGCCAAGGGTGTTGACAATTATCAGCTCCGTACCGGACCTTATGCCGGTTCTAAAGTAATTGTTGACGGGCCAGAATATGAAACTGCTTCCTCACTAGGCTCTTGTGCCGGCATTTTCAACCCCGACTTCACCATTGAAGCCAATTTCTATTGTGATACGTACGGAATTTGCACCATATCGTGGGGTACTATCCTCGGTTTTGTGATGGAATGCTACGAAGCAGGCATATTGAACAAGGAACGCACCGGCGGCTTTGAACTGAACTTCGGAAATGCCGATGCAGCAATGGAATTGTTACACCAACTATCACGTGGTGAAGGATTCGGGAAAACCGCCGGACAGGGCGTTCGCAAAATGAAGGAGTTGTTTGCTAAAAACGGATGGGGCGACCCAGGTTTCATGCAGGATATTGGCATGGAGAACAAAGGTCTCGAGTATTCACAGTACATTTCAAAAGAATCGCTGGCCCAGCAGGGTGGATATGCGATGACCAACAAAGGCCCCCAGCACGATGAAGCATGGCTGATCTTTATGGACATGGTAAACAACCAGATTCCTACATTCGAGAAGAAAGCCGAAGCGCTTCATTATTTCCCGATGTTCCGCACCTGGTTTGGGCTTCAGGGCTTGTGTAAACTCCCCTGGAACGATGTGGAACCCGAAAGCAATGCATCAAGCGATGAGCCTGCCAAAGTTCCTGAGCATGTCGATAACTATGTTGCGATATACAATGCAGTCACAGGAGGCAATATCGATAAACACGAGATTATTAATCAATCGGAACGCGTTTACAACTTCCAGCGCATTTTCAATATCCGTCGGGGATACGGTCTCCGCAAACACGATGCTCAGCCCTATCGCGCAGCAGGACCGGTTACTCAGGAAGAATATCTGTCACGTCAGGAACGTTACGACAAGCAACTGGTTGAACTGATGAACCTTGACCCAACCAACATGACGCTTGAAGAAAAAATGACAGCTACCCGCAAATACCGCGAAGACCGTTACGAGCAATTGCTCGATGCCGTTTATTTCAGAAGGGGATGGAACAAAAACGGGGTTCCTACCATCGAACATCTTAAAAAGCTTGGCATGGATTTGCCGGAACTGTTAGAGATTGTTACACCGCTGCAATAAACAGGTTAAAAAAAAGAGAGGCTGACTTGATAGGTTAGCCTCTCTTTTTTATTGATTTTGAACCCATTAATGGCACTTCTCCTCCCGCATAAAAGGGTATTTAAAGTCGGATGGTGGCAGCAGCGTTTCTTTAATGGTACGTGGGCTTGTCCAGCGTAACAGGTTAAGGTGACTTCCGGCCTTGTCGTTGGTGCCCGATTGCCTTGAGCCACCAAAAGGTTGCTGACCAACCACGGCACCTGTTGGTTTATCGTTGAAGTAAAGGTTTCCGGCGGCATATTTCAGCACCTGACTGGCCTTGTCCAATATCTGACGGTCCTGCGCAAAAATAGCTCCGGTAAGGGCATAAGGCGATGTCTGATCGACTAAGGTAAGCGTTTCATCAAAGTACTTTTCCTTGTAGACATACACGGTCAACAATGGACCAAAGATTTCCTCTTCCATGGTTACAAAATGAGGATTGCTGGTCTCAATTACTGATGGTTCAATAAAATAGCCTTTCGATTTGTCGCCTTTGCCGCCAAAAATTACTTCAGCATCGGTTGATTTCTCAGCAAGGGCAATGTAATGCATGATGTTGTCGAAAGAGGTTTCATTGATAACCGCATTCATAAAATTGCTGAAATCGCGCACATCACCAACCGTTATTTCCGAAAGCATTTCTCCTACCCTTTTCTTGATTGCGGGCCATAGGTTATCAGGAATATAAGCCCTGGATGCTGCAGAACATTTCTGCCCCTGGTATTCGAATGAGCCTCTGACTATGGCAGTTGCCACTTCATCAACATTTGCCGAAGCATGAACAATGATAAAATCCTTTCCACCGGTTTCGCCAACGATTTTCGGATAGGATTTATAATTGTGTAGATTCTGCGCCGCCATCTGCCAAAGACGGTTGAAAGTGACATTCGACCCGGTAAAATGAAGACCGGCAAAGTGTTTATCCGAAAAAACGGCATTCCCGATGACCGGCCCGTCGCCGGGAATAAAGTTAACCACGCCATCGGGCAAACCGGCTTCTTTAAAAATATCCATCAATACATAATTGGACAATATCGAGGAAGATGCAGGCTTCCATAAGATGGTATTGCCCATCAGTGCCGGCGACATATTCAGGTTCGACGCAATTGCCGTAAAATTAAACGGGGTAAGTGAGAAAATAAACCCTTCGATTGGCCTGTACTCTATCCGGTTGATAAAACCCGGGTCGGAATGTGGCTGTTCATTATAAATATCCGAAATATAATGTGCATTAAACCTCAGAAAATCGATGGTTTCGCAGGCGCTGTCAATTTCGGCCTGATAGGCGCTCTTGCTCTGGCCCAGCATGGTGGCTGCATTCAGGCGTGCCCTGTGCTTTTTAGCAATAAGTTCTGCAATTTTCAGCGTTACTGAAACCCTTTCCACATAAGAAAATGACTCCCATTGCTTGTGTGCTTTCTGCGATGCTTCTATGGCCAGTTTTACTTCATTGGCACCTGCTTTATGGAAACGGCCCAGGACATGGCTATGATCATGAGGCATCCGGATCTCCTCTGTATTGCCGGTCCTGATTTCTTTGCCCCCTATAATAAGCGGAATATCAATCTGCTGATCAGATAAATTATCAAGCTCTGCCTGAAGTTCTTTGCGTTCCCTTGACCCAGGGGAATAGGACTTTACCGGCTCATTGGCCGGATAATCGAATATAAAAATGGCATTGTTCATGAAATGAAATTGTTTAAAAGGAAGTAAGGTAATATTCCAAATCTTTAAACATCATTCCAAACCATTTGTTCATCTAATATAAAGCGATAAAATTCCCAACCAACTAATTCAGAAACAGATGAATTATTACATAATCACCGGAACTTCGTCGGGCATCGGCGAAGCTATTGCCAGAAAACTAATCCTTGAGCGACACAGCATATTTTGCATTTCAAGGAAACTGAATGAATCCCTTACTGACCTGGCATCATCGGTTCAAAGCAATATCTGGTACTTCGAAGCTGACCTTGGCGATACAGGTAAGATACCAGTTCTGATGGATGAAATCTTTTCATTGATGGAATTTCAAAATATTTCTGCCATAGCATTGATCAATAATGCTGCTACACTTGATCCGATTGCCATGGCAGGCAATTACGATACTGAAGAATTAGCCCAACATATTCATGTCAATCTATTGGCGCCCATGCTTTTAACAGATTGCTTTGTGAGGCATACGGGCTCACTGAAAGTCCCAAAAAGTGTAATCAACGTAGGTTCAGGTGCGGCAACTTCCCCTTATGCCGGATGGGGCCCTTACTGCAGCACCAAAGCCGGACTGGAGATGTTTACCCGCACAACATCTCTTGAACAAAAAAGCGAGCCACATCCGGTAAGGATTCTCTCAGTTTTACCGGGAGTTGTAGACACCGGTATGCAAAATAAGTTACGAAATTCCGACGCTGCGGATTTTCCGATGAAACCCAGGTTTGAGCAACTTTATCAGGATAATCTTCTTAGCCGTCCGAATGAAGTTGCCGACAAGATCATCACTCTCATCTTTGGCCAATTACCTGGTGAAAGCGAGATCATTGACCTGAGAAATTTATAGCAACATTGTCCGTTAATCATGGTTGATTTGTGATATAATTCTTTAGCTTTGCGCAAAATTTAAAGCGACACCCCATGTTTAAAACCAACGAATACTTTGATGGCAAGGTCAAATCCATTGCCTTTGAAACCAATGAAGGACCGGCTACAGTCGGTGTTATGGCTGCCGGAGAATATGAATTCGGAACCTCTACAGTTGAGTATATGACTGTTATTTCAGGAGAAATGGAAGTAATGCTCCCGGGAGAAAATGCATGGAATACCTTTGAGCCTTTTGAAACTTTCATCGTTCAGGCCAACGTAAAATTTAAAGTCAGGTTAAAAGAGGACACCTCCTACCGCTGTCTTTATAAATAAAATTTAATGGCAGTTTCGGTTACTGCCATTTTTCAGATGAACGATATGAACACAATAACATAACGCATTAGTTCATGGAAACCAAAACTTATGAGAATTTGCGCCTTCAGTATAAAATCTGGTTCACCGATGAAGTTGGGGCCGGCTTGCTGGGCGATGGCAAATGGAAGATACTCAAGGCCATTGACGAAGCAGGCTCGCTCACTGCTGCCTGTGAAAAACTTGGCATTACCTACCGCAGGACCTGGAACGATTTAAAAAGCATTGAGACCCGACTTGGATTTGCCCTGCTTGAAAAGAACCGCGGAGGCATTGACGGGGGCAGTACAAGCCTCACGGTTGAAGGACAACGATTAATAAAAGCCTTCAATAATTTCCACGATCGGATGGATGCTATCATGCAGGAGCAATTCAAGCTTTTAATCAGAGATTTATCTTCAAATGGGAAAAGCTAAGATTATCAAATTCATAGCTGGTCTCTTCATACTCTCCGTATTTGGATCATGTAATCAGCAGGAGGTAAAAACCAGTCAGGGACTTTCAGGTGATCTGGTTATTTTTCATGCCGGCAGTCTGGCAGCACCTTTCAAAGAAATTGCAGATTCTTTTATGATCATCAATCCTGGTGTCAGGGTTTTAGCTGAATCGGCCGGAAGCCTGGCATCTATCAGAAAAATAACGGATCTGAACAAGCCCTGCGACATCCTTGCCTCAGCCGATTACAGCCTGATTGACAAGCTGATGATACCTATGTATGCTTCCTGGAATATTCAGTTTGCAGGCAATGAAATGGCCCTGGTTTACCACCCTGATTCGCGCTTTTCAGAAAAAATTGATTTAAATAACTGGACTTCAATCCTGCTTGATCCTGAAGTCAGGTTCGGACGCTCCGATCCTGATTCAGATCCTTGTGGTTACCGGACAATTCTAAGTCTCGAACTTGCTGAGAAAATCTATCATTTGCCTGGACTCACTGCGCAATTCATGAAGAAGGATGAGCGGTATATCCGGCCGAAGGAGGTTGATTTATTAGCCCTGCTTGAAACCGGGACCATTGATTACATTTTTATTTACAAATCAGTGGCAATCCAGCATAAATTGCTTTATCTGGAATTGCCCGACAGTATTAACATGGGCAGTCCCGGATTGAAAGAATTCTATAGCCAGGTCTCCGTTGAGGTTACCGGCAATAGACCGGGAGAAACCATCACCCAGGTGGGTGAGCCAATGGTTTATGGCGTATGTATCCCTAAAAATGCTCCAAACAAAACTGCGGCAAATGCGTTTATAGGATTCCTTCTGGGAAACGCCGGAAAGCAAATCATGCATAATTCGGGTCAGACTGCGTTGAGTCCAATACTGACAAAAAAATCCGGAGGATTGCCGGCTGAAATCAGACACCTTATTACTTTACCTAAGACAATGAATTAATTAGATAATAATTTATGGCAGAATCAAACATCCGGGAATTCCTCGATAAACTCGGCATAGAACCTACCAATCATGGCGCCACAACCGGAACAATATGGCTCGAAACCAAAGGCGGGCCCATTCATTCACATTCACCGGCAGATGGCAGGTTGATTGCTTCGGTTAACCAGGCAACCTGGGATGACTATGAATTGGTTATGAAGAAAGCAACTGAAGCTTTCAAGACCTGGCGCATGGTTCCGGCCCCTAAGCGAGGTGAAATCGTCAGGCAGATTGGTAACCGCCTTCGTGAATTCAAGGAGCCGCTGGGCTCACTGGTCTCGTATGAAATGGGCAAGGTTTACCAGGAAGGGCTTGGTGAAGTGCAGGAAATGATTGACATTGCCGACTTTGCAGTTGGGCTTTCCAGACAGCTATATGGCTCGACAATGCACTCGGAACGCGAACGACACAGGATGTACGATCAGTATCACCCTTTAGGTGTAGTCGGAGTTATCTCAGCGTTCAATTTCCCGGTGGCTGTATGGGCCTGGAATGCCATGCTGGCCATGGTTTGTGGTGATGTGGTTATTTGGAAACCATCTTCAAAGGTTATGCTAAGTGCCCTGGCAGTTCATAAAATTATCGAAAAAGTCTTAAGCGACAACGAAGTTCCTGAAGGCGTTCTAAACCTTGTGGCCGGCAGCTCAAAGTACATTGGAGATGATTTTCTGGCCGACAAGAGGGTTCCTCTTATCTCAGTTACCGGTTCAACCAGGGTTGGGCGCCATGTAAGTAAAATTGTCGGGGAGCGCCTGGGTAGAAGTATTCTGGAATTAGGCGGGAACAATGCAATCATTGTTTCCCAATATGGAAATCTGAATATGGCGCTGAGGGCCAGCTTGTTTGGTGCGGTAGCTACTTCGGGGCAACGATGTACTTCAACACGGCGGCTGCTGATCCATGACTGCATTTTCGATAAATTCCGCGATAAACTGGTTGTTGCCTATAAACAGCTTAAGATCGGTCATCCTCTTGAACAGGATACGGTTGTCGGGCCACTGGTTGATAAAGATGCAGTTAAAGCATTCCTGAAAGCACAGGAACACATTATAAATGAAGGTGGAAGGATCGTTTATGGAGGTCAGGTTTTAGAGGGTGAGGGCTTTGAATCGGGTTGTTATGTTGTTCCCTGTATTGCTGAAGTAGAGAATCATTACGGGATTGTTCAGGAAGAAACCTTTGCACCGATTCTATACCTGATTAAATACAAATCGATGGACGATGCCATTGAACTGCACAATGCGGTTCCCCAGGGTTTGTCTTCTGCAATCTTCTCCAGGAATATCCTGGAAACAGAACGGTTTCTTTCGCATGAGGGCTCGGATTGCGGAATTGCCAATGTAAACATCGCCACCAATGGCGCCGAAATTGGTGGTGCTTTCGGAGGAGAAAAGGACACCGGTGGGGGGCGCGAATCTGGATCTGATGCATGGAAAGCTTATATGCGCAGGCAAACAAACACAATCAATTTTTCAACTGAGCTTCCATTGGCCCAGGGAATAAAGTTTGATGCTTTTGACGATTAGCATCTAATTTCCGATTTGCACTATAAGAGCCTGTTCCAGGCTTCAATTTTACTATTTTTGCCATAATAAAACAGCGAGGTCTCCTTTTCGATGATATAGCCATACATGTTATGGTTAAACTTTTATCGTAAAAGAGAGTATCCTGTATTGAATTACATTTGAATGACCGGATTAGCATTATGAAGAAACTGCTTTCACACTACATTACTAAATTTAATACAGGCCATAGCCGGAGTGTAAAAGCAAGGAAGCATATCCTTGTTTCGTTTTTCATCAAATCAGTAAGCATTGTAATTGGCTTTGTATTTGTTCCATTGCTTTTACATTATCTGGGCGCTGTAGAATATGGAATCTGGTTAACCTTAAGTTCCATTATTGCCTGGGTCAGTTATTTTGATATCGGCCTGGGCAACGGGTTAAGAAACAGGTTTGCGGAATCGCTTGCAAAAGGAGAGCACAAACTGGCCCGTATTTATGTAAGTACGACATACGCCGGACTTATCCTGATCTTCGGCGCATTTTTCCTGATTTTCCTGGCAATAAATCCTTTTCTAAGCTGGAACGAAATCTTAAAAGCACCGTTAAGCCTGGAAAAGGAATTAAATGTGCTTGTTATAATCACAGTCGGTTTTTTTCTTCTTCGCTTCACTTTTAAGGTTATTACCATGATCATTGCTGCGGATCAGCGACCAGCTATAAGCAATACTTTTGACCCGCTATCAAATGTCATTTCATTGGTCGCTATTCTTTTTTTGATTCAGCTTGCTAAACCCTCTTTATTAAATCTCGGAATTGTACTGGGCGCATCCCCGGTTTTAGTCCTGGCAATTGCTACTTTATATTTTTTTAGAAATGATTACAAGGCATACAAGCCTTCAATCAAATTAGTCAATTTTAAGTTCTTTAAAGACCTTACAGGATTAGGAGTAAAGTTCTTTATTATTCAGATTACGGTTGTGGTAATTATGTCAACCAACAACCTGATTATAACTCAGGTAGTCGGTCCCGAAGCTGTAACATCCTATAACATTGCATACAAGTATTTTGGTCTGATACTTATGCTCTTCACTATTATTACCAATACATATTGGTCAGCTTATACAGAAGCCTTTATAAAAAAAGATTTTAATTGGATACGCAAAGTAACAGGAAATCTTGTTAAAGGCTGGTTTGGGATATTAATTGTCCTGGCAATTATGCTTGTTTTTGCAAAACCCTTTTATAGAGTGTGGGTTGGGGATGATATCGAAGTCCCTTTTAGACTTTCGTCTATGACAGCCTTATTTATAGCTATTTATGTCTGGTACATCATATTTATATATTTTATAAATGGAACCGGAAAAATAACTTTGCAATTGTATGTTTCAGTTGCTGTTGCCATATTGAACATCCCAATTTCCATATTTTTCGCAAGCATTCTTGGAATGGGTTCTGCAGGTGTAATACTGGGTTCATGTATAACCTACCTTCCAGGTGCTATCATAGCACCGATTCAGTATCACAAGATTATCACAGGCCGGGATACGGGGATTTGGGGAAAATAAGAGCATCGGCCTTTCGACCTATTGTTCCGATTTCTCAAAAATCCCTAAAAAGAAGAATTATAGATTTTATTGCTAAATTTGGCCGAATTATTATTTCATTTACTCACTTTTGTAATTCAAAAAACATGCATCTGATAAAGGATATATTTAAACGACTCACAGAAATTTTCTTTCCAATATACTTTAAGATCCGGTTGTACAGATTTATTAAAAACTTAAACTGGAAGAATCTGCCAGACGAAGAAGCTGAATTACTTTTAATGGAATTTTTCCTGCCCGGAAACGGTATCTTTTTTGATATCGGCGCTAATACAGGTATTTACACTTTTTGTGCAGAAAAATATATTAAGCCGCAATGCATATATGCTTTTGAGCCAATTCCGGAACTTCATTTCAGGCTAAAGAGAATGTTCAGAAAAGCGAATATAAATAAACTTGCCTTATCCGATTCAATCGGTATTCATAAGTTCAAAATACCAACAATCGGCAAGGATGAATATAAATCCAGGGGGAAGTTAAACACTGAATATATTGAACGCGGGGAAACCAATTTCAGGATTATACAAGTGAGGACTTCAACATTGGATAGTTTTGTTATTGAAAAAAATATTCCGAACATTCATTTCATGAAAATTGATGTTGAAGGAAATGAATTTCAGGTAATAATGGGGGGTGTTGAAACACTCAAAAGGATACGGCCCGTTTTACAAATCGAAATTGAGCAACGCCATTATAAACGCGATATCAATGAGATTATTGAATATGTGAACAAACTGGGCTATATTTGTTATTATTTAGACTTGTCACTAAAAGCATTAAAAAAGGTTGAAAATGATCCAAAGCAGCTTCAGATTGAAAGGGATTTCAAAACTACCCGGTATATCAATAATTTCATCTTTGTACCTGATACAAAAGATTGGGAAACGAAATTATTTGAAATAAATGCTTTGATATTGAAAGCCTGATACTTATAAAACAATAGAACTGTGATTTTGAGAATCCTTCGGTAAAACATAAATACAAAGAGTGGGAATCTTTAACTTGTTTAATCTAGAAATCACCAGATTGCTAATACTCACATTTTGTTTGGAAAGAATTGATGCATTTATTAACCATATAGAACTTTTGATTTTTATAATTGTTAAGTACGTAATTTTGTTTCTTGTAAATCTCGCGGGAAATGCTTTCCCGGGGCTCAACTGATCTGAAAATGTTCAAACGGGTATTAGTACTAATTATCATTCTTGCATCCCTGGAACTCTTCAACTTTTCTTTTTTAGGAAATGATGTACTCAAGCTGATTGAATTAGGCGGCATCGGTTTAATTTTTCTCATCATTATTTTACAGGGAATTTACAGTCAAGGTGAAGGATTTAAGCTAACTTTCAAATGGGAAGTTACATTAATTATTATTTCGGTCTTTTTGAGCATGTTTATGGCTTATTCAGCCCACAATCAGGGCTTACAAACCACACTAATAGCTCAACGTTTCATGTACTTTTATTTTTTCTACTTTGCCCTTCACCTTATCAAGATTTCTGATTACGACCTTGAAAAGATAATCATTTACCTGGCTATAGTTTATGTTATTTTCTACCTGATTCAATTCATCGCTTATCCACGAATCCTGTTCAATGTAAGAATCAGTGAATCAAGAGGAACAATAAGAATATTTCAGTCCGGATTATCATATTTGATTTTAGGCTATTTTATAATTCTCACAAAAATATTTGAGAAACAAACAACAGGCAGAATTGCATTGCTTTTATTATTTTTCTCGATTTTTATATTGATGGCAACAAGGCAACTTATTTTTTCCATGCTATTTCTCACACTACTATATATACTATTGAGTAAAAGAGTGAAATCCAGAATCCTTGTCATTACACTTTCAGCCGCAGCTTTAGTTCCTGTAATAGCAATATTTCAGGATATATTTAGTAGCATTCTTAATCTTTCGCAAGAACAGAGTGTTGGTTTTGAGGAAGATATCAGAATACTTGCTGCCACCTTTTTTATAACCGATTTTTTTCCAAACAATCTGGCTTATTTCACTGGCAATGGGGCAGATAGTTCAAATTCAGGATATGGCACCATGGTTCAAATGTATAGAGATGTTTTTAGCTTTTATCAGTCTGATGTCGGAATAATCGGGGATTTTAGTAAGTTTGGCAGTCTGTTCCTAATTGCCGTAATTTCAATTATTTACAAGGTATTACGAGGAAAGTTCAGCGAAGATATTATATATATCAAGTATTTTTTTTATACTGTAATCCTCACTGCTTTCACAGGAGCTGGCCATTTCGGCGACGCCAACTCAATCATTACAATTTGCATACTTTTATATATCATTGACATTTACAAATTCAAAAAAGTTGAAGATGAAGAAAAACCGGAGGATCAGATTATTAACCAAGCTTTTATCAGTGAATCAAATAATTCTACAATGAACGAAGGAACAACTCACTAACATGGAAGAGATAAAAATAGGGATACTGATACCGGTTCATAACAGATTGAGTTTTACATCAAAATGTCTAAGCAATCTTTTTGACATTTTTACCAGTATGGGTGAGCTTTCCTCTAAATTTAGAATAGTCGTAATAGATGATGGTTCGGATGACGGCACAAAGGAATGGATTATAAATAATTATCCTAAGACAGTTATTCTTGAAGGCGATGGGAAATTATGGTGGAGCGGAGGAATAAACAAAGGAATAAAATATGCCTTTGATGAGTTGGGTTGTAACTATGTACTTTGGTGGAATAATGATATACTTTGCGCTTCTGATTATCTTTCTACATTATTGACAATCATTGGACAAAGCAATTCCAATACTATTATAGGATCAAAGATATTTTATGCAAATATGCCCGATAAGATTTGGACAATGGGGGGTATTTTTAACACCCGCAGCGGACTAAAATATACAATTGGAACGGGAGAAATCGACTCAGAGAAGTTTAATCAGATAATAGAAGTTGACTGGCTTCCCGGAATGGGAACAGTTATTGGAAAATCAGTTTTCGAAGAAATTGGGTTCGTTAATGAAACAGACTTCCCTCAATATCATGGTGACAGCGATTTCACTTTCAGGGCTAAGCTTGCAGGGTATAATATTAAAGTATTTCCACAACTTAGAATATGGAACGATAAGAGTAACTCCGGGCTTCAACATTACAATAACCTGAGGATGTTATTTAGGTCATTTTATGATGTAAGATCCAACTATCATCTGGGAAAAGATTTTCGGTTTTATCGCAAGTATGCTACGTCTCCGTTTGCTTTCAAACCTCTTTTTTTAAAGTATTCTTTTTATATTGGCGGTTTTTTTAAATGGCGAATTCTGAGTTGGATTGGAATCGAAAAAGAGAATCAGTTCAATTGAGAAAACCTATGAAAATTACCATCTTCAACGGTGCCGGGCAGGTTGACTATTTGTATGGTCTTGTTTCAGGTCTGTCGCAACGACTTGAGGATTCTATTGATGTCCTTGATATCGATGTTACTAAAGATATTTTCACACCTTTTATAAATGTTAAGTATTTTCAGGTTTTTAACAAAATCCCCTACAATTCACCCTTTGTAGCCAAGGCCAAAAACATCATCCGATTTTATTCAATTCAGTTATGGTACATCATTAGCCATAAACCAAGGGTAGTTCATTTTCAATGGCTTGACCGGTTTATTATAATCGACAGAATATTTATGCCAGGGTTAGCCCGGTTGCGCGGACACAAGGTTGTGCTTACCGTTCATAATATTAACGCCGGAAAGCGCGACAATCGTGACCATTGGTTCAACAGGCTCAGCCTTCGGATTTTATATAAGATTGCTCACCGTTTGATTGTTCATACTTCTCAAAGTAAAATTGAACTATTGCAAGAGTTTCCAATCAGTGAATCAAAGGTGACTATAATAAGGCATGGAATGAACAACAGGGTTTCCAGAAAGGATATTACAACCACTCAGTCAAGAACTGACCTAAATATTGGTTCAGCAGAAAAAGTGGTTCTGTTCTTTGGCAATATTGATTACTATAAAGGTGTTGACTTGCTGATAGAGAGTTTGGATTTCCTGCCGAAAGAATTTAGAAATGATTTCAGACTCTTAATTGCGGGTAATTCCAAAAGTGCTGGATACACCAATTCTATTTTAGAGATGATTGAAAAATCTAACCTGAAAACTAAAATTTTATCCAGGATCAGCCATATCCCCGATGATGAAGTGGAGCAATATTTTATGGCGGCGGATTGCATCGTTCTCCCCTACAGGAGTATTTATCAGTCAGGCGTAATTTTTATGGCCTACACTTTTGGACTTCCGATCATTGTAAGTGACATCGGAAATTTCAGAAATGACATGATCGACGGTAAAACCGGCTTTCTACTCCCATCCAATACTCCGGAAGAATTAAGCAAAGCAATAATCAGCTATTTTAACTCCGGGCTTTACCAAAAACTCCCCGAAACAAGGGAGATAATTATGAAATGGGCCCTGGAAAACTATTCATGGGATGCAATCGGAGTAGAAACAAGAAGGCTTTATGAATCGCTCTTATAAACCCGACCATTTTAATATGCCAGATAACCACTGTTACCATATATATCCTCCATGCTTTTGCAGTGCCTCAGCAATCTATCTGATATTAAATGTGTTAAAATTTTGCTTTGGGAGTGCTAAGTTCGATATAGAAGTTTCCATAGGTAGGGGTCTGCTGAAAAACTCAATAAAAACATTCCACGTTTTACGTTACGGTGCGCAGCACCTGTCTGCATGACGCAGTCAGGCAGGCCTGTTTGTCTGTGACAAACAGACAAGCCTTAATATCCTCTTAGTCTGCAATTTGCTACCAATGTTGCGCCACTCTGTGGCTATTCCATACCAAAAAGGGGTGAAATTCTCAATCCTGATGCAAGGTTTGTTGATGTTATTGCCATATTTCCATGCACTTAGAACTCTTTTTAACCTTTTAATTGTTTTATTTCCAAGGATATAGATATTTTTAAGCAAACCCTACGTAGCTGTACTTAACCATATAGAGATAATCGGTTTTCCTCAATATTTTATCAATATTTAGAATTTTTACACTCACTTTCGTTGGCATTAATTATCTTTGTTATTACAATTATTTATTGATTTTACGATTACTAATTTTTAATAATTGAGCCTTTCTTCCATTGATTCTAATACATTTCAATCAGACTTGAAACCTGAAATTCTTTTATTTTAAAACCATTTTAAAAGATGATTATCATCCATTCCACAATCAAAAATATCGGGAAAATATCTCTACAAATCGCAGTTGACCTGGAGAATCCAGCAATTCCCTTTATTCAAAAATGAACTGATCGATGAAACTAATTATAAATATTGGAAAAAGATACCACGTTTCTTTTGATACTGTAAAGGAATTTGAAGAAACAATTACTTCTGATAAAATTAATAGCATAACAACTGTTCAAACGCATAGATATATTTATAAAGCCAGTTACTTGTTTTGGCAGAAAATGAAGAAGCATTATTCAACCATGAAATTAGTAACAATATTTAACACACTTTATTCAAAAACCAGAAAAACAGAGCCGAATTACTTTTGTATATTAATGGGGCCTAATTGGGAGAAATGTTTCCCTTACTTTATGCTTTCGGGCAAAAAAAGCATATATTTATTTGACGCGTGGCCAACCCAACATAAGAATATTCTCCGGTTTGCTAATTCAATGAATTTGGACCATGTTTTTGTTTCATCTTCTCAATCTGCTTTAGCACTTCAATCTATTGCCCCAAAGCCAGTCTTTTCCTGGATCCCAGAAGCTATTAATCCAGCACTTTACAGATATTATGATTATAAAAATAAAGATATTGATGTACTTGCATTGGGACGAAAATTCGACATCTATCACAATAAAATTATTAATGGATTGAAGAATAATCAACGAAGTTATCTTTATGAAGAAATAAAAGGTATTATAGTCTTTCCAACCAGAGAAGAATTTATCCTTGGTCTGGCCAGAACGAAAATATCAATATGTTTTCCATCATCAATAACGCATCCTGAACGTTCAGAAAACATTGAAACGATGACTGTTAGGTATCTTCAATCTATGGCTTCAAAATGTTTGATCCTAGGACAAGCACCCAAAGAAATGATTAATTTATTCGGATATAACCCAGTTATTGAAATAAATATGGATGATCCTGTTAAGCAGCTAGATTATTTACTAGATCATTTCGAAGATTGCATTCCATTAATTGAAAAGAATTATTCGACGGTAATTGAACAACATACATGGCAAAAACGATGGGAGAAAATTCATGAAATAATTAAATAAGTCTATCACTTCTGACCGGCTAAAAGAAAGATTGGTTTCCCTATAATTTCCCTCACTTATACTTTAAAGGCCTGAACAAAATTCAAAACTTTCTAAAACATTTTGAACCCTGGAAATGTGCGTAAAAATCACAATATTGCATACCTTTGAAGCATGTTTTTTGAATTTATCCAGATACTTACTATCAATCCAAAAATTAAAACAAGCCTCAGTTTCGATTGTTTAAATTAAAAATGAAATCCTTGCCATGTCATTTCTTTCACAATAGCATTTATTTGAATGAACGAAAATAAACCTTTGGTTTTTTTAAGAAATGATGATGTCAGGGATACTCTTGACAATTCATTGATTGACTTTACTGACTTGGTAATCAGCCACGGATTACCAATCTCCCATGCTGTTGAGCCTGGAAATATCACAAACGAAGTAGCTGCATGGTTGAACTCAAAAAAGAATGAACATCCCGACCTTATTGAAATCGTTCAGCATGGATACAACCACAACCTGAGTAATCCTGAAGTAAAAATGGAATTCGGGGGCAACCGCGAATACCATGATCAGTTAAGGGATATTATAGAGGGTAAAAAAATTATGGATAAATATTTCCTCCAAAACTGGTCACCAGTCTTTACTTTTCCTTATGGCTCTTACAATCAGGCAACGCTCAGAGCAATAAATGATTCGGGGTACAAAGCAATTTCATCCAAAATACAATACTCATCTAAGTCCCGGATTAAAAATCTGATCGGAAGAACGCTGGGCAGAGATATGATAATGGGGAAGAAAATCAATTACCACCCCGGAATCAGAAATGGTTACAACTTTAAAGAGATATCAGTTTCAGCGAACCTGATAAAGAAATATACCGGTTACGCTACTGCTGATCATTACAGTTTGGAAGAAATCAGGGGACAGATAAAACTCGCATTGAAGTTTACGGACACCATAGGAATACTTTTTCATCACCGGTTTCACGAAGATCAACTAAACCTGATTAACGACCTAATCATCTACCTTAAAAAAGATGAAAGATTTCGTTTTTCAACATTTGCCGGATTAATCTAACAGACACTAATATGAAACCAGTAATTCATACTTTTAATCGTCCTGGCGTTTGTTTTAAGCATTAGGCAAATATTAAAACATATCTGACTTTTTTCGCTGTCGGTTTATTTTTTACCACCAATAAAAACTCTTTATGATACTTTACCATAAAATACCGGAAATCAATTTTATTAAAACTATCCGGGTTATCCTTGTGGTTACAGTTCAATATTTACGAATTCAAAAAAAAGTGAATTACTTCAAAATCCCATCCTCTGACTTTTCATGATAAAACTTATCTTTGTAAAAATCACTTGAAAAGATTTCCGGAATATTGATATGCCGAATCCTACATTCCTTGATACCAGCTATCTCAGAAAACTAACACAGCAATGAAGAAATGGATTATCTGCAGTGGAACAGACTGGTTCCGGCCATCTGTCACCAGCACCCGGCAAATCATTTTTCAGTTCAGAAGTCAAGGTTATCATATTTTATGGGTTAATCCAATTGCTTTTAAATCACCTTCGATAAACTCAGACAACAGAAAGTCTAAGAACAGGAAGATCATCAACAAGCTTAAAACCCACCTGAAACTATTTAAAAAACCAGAAGATGGGATTTACGTTTTCGTCCCGGTTTACATTCCTTTGTTCAAACCCGGATGGGATAAGTTCAATGCCAGACTTATTCAATTTCAGATCAATCTGATGGCTTTGATTCTCGGGATAAGGTATAGTGACGCAATCCTATGGATATCAGGGAGTTTTACGCTTTCGTCCCTATTGGGTAAACATTTCAAATCAAAAGTATATCAGGCAGCAGATCTTATTTCCGATTTCAGAACAACTGATCAGAATCTACTTCAAAACCTCAGACGGGAGGAAATCTACCTGAGTACGCATGTTGACCACCTCTTTGCCAGTTCATCAAATATTAAAGCTAAACTGGAGAAACTTTCCGGCCGGAAAGTCACTTTGCTAACTCATGGGGTCGATTTTGATCATTTTAACCGCGAAACCCATATTCACCCCAGTATGAAATTAATTCAAAACAAGGGGTTGCCAATTGCAGGTTATTATGGTACACTCTCTGATGCCAATGATAAAAAAGCCTTTGAAATTCTTGCCAATAATGGATTTTCAGTTGTTGTCATTGGTAAAGTGCTAGGTGATTATTCCATGTTGAAAGCAAACGGGAATATACACTTTATGGGGCCTGTTGATTTTAAAGAACTCCCTTTCTATGCCAAAGCCTTTGATATTTGTTTACTAAATTGGATAATGGCTGATTGGATTCGTAATTCATATCCTGTTAAAACACTTGAATATCTGGCAATGGGAAAGCCTGTGATAAGTTGCCGCATTCCGAGTGTCGAAGAATTGTTTGGCCCACTGATATATTTTGCTGATTCGACGGAAGAATATCTGCAAAAAGCAAAACAGGCTTTGGATGAAAATAATACTGAAATGGAAACTAAACGAATAAAAGCAGCATCTGCCCACACCTGGATAAGCAAATTTGAAATCATAAAAAAAACCATCCTATGAGGTTGAGAATTAAAATAATAGATAAGTATAGAGGCACTCAAATTCTCGCCAGGTACGATAAACTTGAGCATCTGATAAAAGACTTCAAAAGCCGTGAAGATCTGCGGATTAATAATATGATCAATCTTCTAGTTACGCTGAAGCAGAACAATACATATTACAAACCCTTATTGGAAAATATCAGTCTTAACGAAATCAAAGCAAATCCGGAAAGAGTCCTCTTATCACTACCGGATATTGATAAAAAGACAATAAATACGCATTATAACGAGATTTTTACACCCATCAGCGGAAGACCTTATCAAAGCAAAAAAACCGGTGGTAGCACCGGAGAGCCATTTTATTATATAGTTGACAAAGAGCATCTTTCGTGGATGTGGGCACACAATTATCTTTTCTGGAACCTTTACAGTGGCTACAAACCAGGTGATCCGTTCGTTACTATAGCCGGGAATTCCCTCAGAACTGTAAACAAACAGGTTACGGAAAAATTCTACCATCTGCTGCAAAACAATTATTTTATCAAAGGGGACATCATTACACCTGAACTCAAATTGAACTTTAAAAAGCTCGGGGAAGCTAAGCTGATATATGGCTACCCCAGTTCAATAGAAAATATTCTAAAATCAAAGCCTGATTTTCCTACACATTTCAGGAATATAAAAGCAATTTTCACTACATCTGAACAGCTTTTACCTAATGTCCGTGAGCATATTGAATCAGCCTTTGGCAAACCGGTTTATGACATTTATGGTGCCAATGATGGAGGTATTTTAGGTTGTGAATGCAGTCATCATAACGGTTACCATTTTAATTCATTAAACTGCTTTGCAGAAACTATTCAGAATGAGTTTGGGATGTCGGAAATATTGTTAACAAATTTAAATAGCCTTAACTTTCCTTTCGTAAGGTACAGGGTAGGCGACATCGGCAGCATAGACTATAATGCCTGTGATTGCGGACTGAACTTACCAAAAATTACAGACTTAAAAGGTAGGGCGCGCGATCTCATTAAAACGCCCGATGGAAAAGCCATTCACGGTGCATTTTTTAATAATTTGTTTTTCAGATATCCATCAATTGACGGTTATCGAATTCTGCAGGAAGCGGATTATTCACTCATCGTTTTTATGCACGTCAGAAATCTGTCAGAATTCGATTCCTTATCGGCTAAGATTATACAAGTTTTAAAAAGTGAAATACCTGAACTTAAGGTTGAGATCAAAAGCCTGGAAGAAAGAAATCCGACCAACGCCAAATTTAAACTGATTGAAAGCCATGTCAATTAGCCTGATCAGTATTGGTGATGTTATGCTTGGCGAAAATGTGCATCATTTTCAGCGGGGAATCATTAAAAAATTCAGGAATAATTACTCTTCACTTATTCTTAAGGAAATCAAGGATTCTTTCATGCTCTCAGATTTTGTACTGATCAATCTTGAATCCAGCCTGGCCCCGGATAAATTTTTCATGACAAGGAACATAAAAAATGGCGTTTATGTTGCTCCTGAAGAGTCGATTGGACTCATTAAAGAGCTTAATCACAACATTATTGCGAACATTGCCAACAATCATTTCAGCCAACACGGAATTGAATCTGCAATTTATACAATTAAAAAGCTTGAGTATGAGGGAATTCAGGTTATCGGAAAAGACAATAAGCCTCTTACAATTGTCAAAAACGGTGTCTGCCTGAAAATATGGGGAGTTAGCCTTATAAAAGACACCACCGCGTGTGGAGCATACTTTAAAAGCAACTACGAGTCATTAATGCGTGATATACATACTGAGCCGAAACTGGAAAATGAATTTTGGATTATCAGCATTCACTGGGGTGAAGAATATTATACAAAAGAAAATGAACAACAACGGGCACTTGCCAAAAAATTAAGCGAAGCAGGGTTCGGCCTGATCCTGGGACATCATCCACATGTAATTCAACCTGTTGATAAGATTGGAGTAACTGAAGTAGTTTATAGTCACGGGAATTTTATTTTTGACCAGAACTTTTCAAAACTTACACAAAAAGGATTGGTTTGCAGGTTTAATTTTCCAATAAATAAACCAAAATACTTATTTTCGCAACAGAAAGATTTGAAAGTAATTGCAATCGTTCAAACTGAAAAGGAAAAGTTAATTGATTTTTGTAAAAAAGAATACAATTATAAAAAACCTTTGATGATGAGAATAAAAATGAAACTTGAACTTATCTGGCATTTTTACGAACTCAACAGCTCCATCTTCAAAACATTTTTTTTCAGGTTTTTACAGAAGTAGTTTTTCAACAAATGTTAAAGAAGAAACCAAAGGTACTTGCAATTGCTTCAGGCGGAGGACATTGGATACAACTCTTGCGGCTTCGTCCTGCATTTGAAGGTTGTAAAGTTGTTTATGTTTCCACACATGAAGGATATCATAATCAGGTTCATGGATCGGTTTTCCATTCTGTAACAGATGCCAATCGATGGAATAAATTAAAACTGATCAAAATGGCTTTTGAGGTGTTTTTAATCATAATTAAAGAAAATCCGGATATTGTTATTTCTACCGGTGCAGCACCTGGCCTGGTGGCAATATTTTTAGGCAATCTGGTTAGAAAAAAAACACTGTGGATCGATAGTATTGCAAATGTAGAGCGTATTTCATTGAGTGGTCGGCTTGCAAAGCCATTCTCAGGCCTCCACATCACTCAATGGGAACATCTGGCTGATGGTATCAAAACTTTTTATAAAGGAAATGTAATATCATGAAAATATTTGTCGTTGTTGGTACACAGGAACCTTTTAACAGAATGATTAAGGCAATTGATTTGTGGGCTTTAAAAAATAACTTTTCAGATATTTTTGCGCAAATATCAAAGGACCATTACATTCCGAAGGGTTTTGAATCAACTGGCTTTATCTCTCCGGAAATATTTGATCAGAAATTCAAAGAAGCGGAACTAATAGTCAGCCATGCTGGTATGGGAACAATTATTTCGGCACTGCTGCACTCAAAGCCGATAATTGTAATGCCCAGACTAGCGCGCTATCATGAGCATCGCAATGACCATCAGGTTGCCACTGCCAAAAGTTTTGGTAAACTAAACATCGTTAAAGATGTTTACAGTGAGGATGAACTTTATGAAGCACTCGATAAGGCTTCAGAAATGAAACCTGCACCGCAAATCGGACCGTATGCCTCAGAAATTTTATTAGAATTTCTCAAAACCGAAATCTCAGGTAAATGATTTGATCTTTTCAGAATTATCTTACTTACTAAATTAGTTTGTCTGTTTAATAACTTTTGTTAATTTTGTTGATAGGAGCTTTTTTCATTCTTATTAATTTGAAATTTGATTGAATAGAGAATGATCACCTCATATCATACGAACAATTTGAGCTACTGATCTGTTATTCCTCAGCAAGTGTATTCAATACATATTTGACAATAAGGTGACAAATCACATTCTATGTTTACTGAATGATACGCGAACGTGAAGATCTTGGAAGCCGAATTTTTGGTATTATCATAACGGTAGTATCAATGCTGGCATTTTTTGCTGCATTTATACTACTTCGCTGGTATCATGATGGCAACCTAATCTATAACAGCCAGTATTTAACATCGCTCTTGCTTCTTATTCCCATCTGGTATATAGGTATCAACAAAACCAACCTGACCAAATTCTACAGGGCTAAGGATACAGTCATTATTATATCTGAGAGCCTTTTATTTGTTCTTGCGGGTACTGGAAGCCTTGCATTGCTTATTATGTTGTTTAACCTTGATATGGTTAATATAAAAGTGCTTCTGATATATGCCGTACTTGATTTTACCCTTCTAAGCACAATTATTATCCTTTCCTATAATTATCATAAGAGCCTGATGAGCAAAGGCTTGAACACCCATAACATTATTCTTATTGCAGATCAGAATTGTGTTGACTTTATTGAAAGATTATTTCTGCACAATGAATGGGGCTTCAGAATAGTGGCTATTATCTCAGAAGCAGAATTAATTGCTGAAGTATTTGGAAGCCGGGTAAAGGTAATAGAGCAAACCCGAAGTTTACCATACCTAATTAAGACCCATGTAGTGGATGAAGTTTTTTATTGTAAGAATGATATCAATCAGGAAGAAATTAGAAAACTTGTATATGCCTGCGAAGAAATCGGAGTTATCTTCAGACTTCAGTCGGCCTTTTTCCACATGTCAGCAACTAAAACATTTCTGAGTTATTACGATGATGTGCCATTCCTGACATTTATCAATACCCCTGCCAATAAGGTTGCTCATCAATGGAAATTTGTAGTTGACATTATAGCCTCGTTTTTTATTTTGCTGATTTGGTCTCCTATTTTATTGATTTTAGTGCTTATGATTAAGCTGACATCGAGGGGTCCGGTTATTTTCAGTCAAAAAAGGGTTGGACTGCGCGGCCGTGAATTTAATATATATAAATTCAGAACCATGGTTCAGGACGCCGAAAAACTGAGGTATCTGCTCGAATCCCAGAATGAGATGGATGGACCAGTTTTTAAGATAAAAAAAGACCCCCGAATTACAACAATCGGAAAGTTTCTCAGAAAAACCGGCCTCGATGAAATCCCTCAGTTTTTTAATGTACTCATGGGTGACATGTCGCTGGTTGGTCCACGCCCTCCTTTACCAAGTGAAGTAGCACAATATGAGAGATGGCAACTCAGAAGGCTTTCGATGAGACCGGGCATTACCTGCATCTGGCAGATAATGCCCAACCGGAATAATATCACTTTTGATGAGTGGATGAAGCTTGACCTTCAATACATTGATTCCTGGTCATTTAGAATGGACCTTATTCTGATACTAAAAACATTTCAGGCTGTTGCAAAAGGTTCCGGTCAATAACTTAATATCGGATTGTATTATAACGTTTACTCATGAAACAGAGAACAGATTAATCCGAAAATGTATTATAAACAGTTTTTTTGCGTTTATAATTACGCTTTAGAATAATGATGTCAACAAAACATTGCATCTTAAAATTCCGAAAATTACACACAGCAAGATGAAGAAACCAATTAACCGCTTAATTTTATTATTTTCATTGATCTCTATACTTCTTTCTTCCTGTGTACCACAGGAAAAACTCAAGTATGTTCAGGATGAAACGAGCAGTGATATTAAAGAAGTTTATAATCACCTTCGCCCGGTAAAGCAAATCCGCCCTTTCGACAACCTCTATATCAATGTCATGAGCCTTGATGAGCAAACGGCGAGAGTATTCAGCAATCAGAATACTTCCATCACGGGCGGTATAAATGTTAATCTGATAAGCTACACAGTGAATGAACGCGGGGCCATTGACTTTCCTTTTATTGGGGACATTTTCCTGGTTGACCTTACCCTTTCTGAAGCGAAAGCCAAAGTTGAATCCGAACTCAGCCAATACCTCAGTAATACCGCCATAACTATGAAATTCGTAAACAGCAATATCACTGTACTTGGAGAAGTTCGTAATCAGGGGGAATTCCCGTTTTTCAAAGAACAAATAAACATATTCCAGGCCCTGGGATATGCCGGAGGTATAACCGACTACGGCGATAAGAGCAAAATTACCCTTGTGCGTGAACAGGGAAATGAAATCAGATATTACAGCCTCAATTTGACTGATAAAAAAATCGTTGAAAGCAATTTTTTTTATCTTGAACCAGGAGATGTGGTGATAGTAGAGCCTATAAAAACCAAATTCAGAAATCTGAGAACCTTCACCTACTCTACTTTGCTTGCTACAGCAACTACATTAGTTACTATTTTGTACTTTTTCAGATAAAAGCTACCGTGAAAAAATCAGAGGAAATTTTTCAGCAGAAAACAGACTATAAAGATTTAGTCTTCAAAATTTGGCGATACAAAGGCTGGTTTATTTTATCAGCGTTTCTTTTTCTTGCCGGAGCTTATTTTATAAACGAATTATCTACAGTTATTTACACAAATCAAACCACTTTACTCCTTAAAGAATCAGAAAGAAATAGTTTTCTGACTTCTCAGGATATGATGCAAGGTTTCGGACTTTTTGGCGGTAACCAGAATATCGAAAACGAACTTGGTATATTGACGTCTTATACCTTGATAAATGACGCAGTATCTCAACTGAATCTTGAAACTTCATTTTATAAAGAAAAGTACATTCTTGGGAATAAGTTAAACTTCGGTTTTCTTAAAACGATTGAAGAAGAATATAGCAATAAGCTACTTCAGGTGAGTATAAATAAATCGGACATTCAACCGATCGATTTTCCAATTTACTTCAAAATAATAAATAAAAACGAGGTAATGATTGAAGCAACTGGAGAAAATGTCGCTATTTATGATTACATAGATGACAATATCGTTACCTATGTTAAGACCCTTAAAATTGCGGGCAAGTATAAATTTGGAGAAGAAATAAAAGGAAAATATTTCAATTTTAAGGTTCATCTGATAAACAATGGAGATGACATTCCTGCATCAAATGGAAAAATGTTTTTTTCATTTAACAGCCTGAGTTATTTAACATTAAAATGCCAGGCATCAATTAATGCAAACATTACATCCAGAACATCTTCTCTCGTAATTATCAATATGAGTGGTGATAATAAATATAAGATTACCGATTTTCTGAATACACATACCAACTCTTACCTTGAAAGAAATCTTGAGAAAAAGAATCGCATCGCGATTAATACCGTTAAGTTTATAGACAGTCAGATAAGTGAGGTTTCGGACTCCCTGACTTTTGCAGAAAGCAAGCTTCAGAACTTTCGAACCTCAAACCGGGTAACAGATATAAGTTTTCAGGGCCAACAATCGCTGGAAAGATTGAATCAACTTGAAAGCGAAAAGGCATTACTAATTATGCAAAAAAAATACTACGATTTCATCCGTGAATATTTTGAAAAAAACAAAGACCTGTCGGACTTGATTGCACCATCTTCGATGAATGTTCAGGACCGGATTTTAAATCAATTGATTCCGGAACTTATTACATTAAATTCCGAACGAACAAATATGCTTAATCAGGGAAATGTTAAAAACCTTAGATTAAATACGATTGAAGTCCAAATATCCAACCTCAAAAAAACAATTCTCGAAAACATCAAAAGCAATGCTGCAACCACAGAAATTGCATTGCAAGATATTAATAACAGGGCAGCCAGAATCTCATCTGAAATGTCCCGACTACCTTCAACAGAAAGGCAATTGGTTGGAATTGAAAGAACCTTTAAGTTGAACGATGCCATATATACCTTTCTTCTTCAAAAAAGATCAGAGGCACAGATTGCAAGAGCTTCCAATGCACCGGATTACGAAGTTATTGACCCCGCACGATACATCACTGCTTACCAGACTTTTCCGAAAAGAAAGCTAATATTCATTATTGGTGGTTTGATTGGTTTGATAATTCCTTTCCTGTTTATCCTCGTGAAGGACTTTCTCAATACACAAATCTCAAGTAAAAAAGACGTAGATTCACTGACTAACTTACCTATTCTAGGCCATGTTTTTCATAATGATAGCAAAGACAATATCGTAATTAATGAAGCGATCAATACGCCGATTTCTGAGTCATTCAGGAGTATCAGAACCAATTTACAATTCTATGCAAAGGATAATGAAAAACAGCTTCTTTTGGTTACTTCCTCATACAGTGGTGAAGGGAAATCGTTCGTAGCACAAAATCTTGCTGCAGCTTACGCACTTTTCGGAAAGAAAACCCTCTTAATGGGATTTGACCTGAGGCGACCAAAACTTTTTCAGGATTTCAAACTATCGAACCAAAAGGGAATCAGTACAGTATTGATCAATCAAGCGTCTATTATTGATATTATTCAGAAAACCAAAATTCAAAATCTGGATTATATTTCTGCAGGACCAATTCCACCTAACCCACTAGAGCTTATAGCTTCAAACAAAACTGAAGAATTTATTCTGGAACTCAAAAAGATGTACGACTATATCATTATAGATTCTCCTCCGATTGGTGTTGTTTCTGACGCGTACCTTCTGATGAGTTTTTCTGATGTTAATTTATATGTAGTCCGGCAGGGGTTTACACAAAAAGAAGCATTTTCAAATAATATATCGCACCTGGCACAAAAGAATATTCCTCATGTTTGCATCGTTATTAATGATGTTAAAGCAAAAGGGCTGCAATATGAGTATGGCTACGAATACACCTATTATTCTGATGATAAAAAGAAACCCTGGTATAAATCTTTAACAAAACTTTTCTCCAAAAAGAAGCCTGAAAGGTCTTCAAAAAAATAATTTATCAAAGTATAATTTGATTGCTCTCATTGTGTAAAATATTTGACGACAAAAACTTTACTTATCAATGGATGAAGTTTCATCGGCAATAAAGACCAATTAATTACCGGCTTTATTCTAAAATTACTTCCGTCTATATGGCAGTAATATATAGATTAAGGGAATGTATGTAGGTAAATAAGTAAAATTTCTTTCTATTCACACTTTCCTTAAATGGGGAGATATTCCCCATTTCGAGGAATCCGGATTTACAATATCCCCTTTTATTATTTAGACTGCTTATAAAGTAATCCCGCATTACCAAAATGTCTTTTAACTGAGAAGTCTGATAGCATTCCTTTTCTCAAATTAATATAGAATCGTATCACACAAAATTCAATCGTTGCTTCTCCATGGCATAGTTTTCATTATATGTAACAAGTTAGACGACCGGGATAATAATCGTTATGGCAAATTTAGCACTTGATGAGGTTCACTTCAAACCATTCTTTATTGAATGTAATAAGAGAAAACAATCATTAAACAATAAACCGTCCGGTATTTTATCCTTATTGATTTTCAAATTACAAAACTCAACTTCCAATGATGAAAAACACAAGCAATATCGCCACTCTGGAGAGGAAAAACATCAGCCCAAAACTAAGATTTCTCGCGCTAACATTTCTTTTAGTAGTTCTATACACTTCATTGCTATTTGGTGCAACAATCTATGTTGACCCGACAAACACTGCGTCAGGTCAAAATGGAACGATTTCAAATCCATACGATTCATGGGCTGATTTTTCACTGGTTAACGGAAACACTTATTTCCAAAAGAGAGGAACAACTTACACTTCATCAACTCAAATATTGGTTTCATCCAGGGCCAATGTTTTTATAGGCGCCTACGGAACAGGCAACCGCCCCAAATTCTCTTACACAGGCACTGGATATGCTTTCCGTATTGAGGCTTCTTCATACTGCACTATTGATAATTTTGAAGTTGATGGAAACGTAAATGCCCATTCACTTATAGGTATTATTGGTTCATCAGGTAGTTATACTCAAAGCAATACAATTAATAATTGCAATTTGTATAATGCACACAACACAAACTT
>JBBQIQ010000007.1:0-59727 GCA_038325075.1 Bacteroidales bacterium
AGGTTATTACCAAATGCCTGGGTCAGGGCATTGAAATTGTAGTTGATGGTACCTCCGGCAAAGGATACCGGGGCCGCCGTTGTGGTTTCGATGCTATTGCGGTGACGTATGGTTACATAATAGGATCCACCGTACAGACCAGGCACTGTTATAGCTGATGTGCCGGTCGTACTTAAGTTTACGTTGTTGACGGTCAAAATTTTGGTAGAATAGGCGGCTGCACTGTGCAACTCGATGCTGACCTGATCGGCTGTAAGGCCTGGAAACTGAGGACCTACAGTATTCTTAGCCTTACGCATAGTTCCTGCGCCGTTATAAAGACCTTCAAGCAATGCTGTTAGGTTCAGCGTTTTATTTGTAAGTTGCTGAATACCGGTAAATGTCCCGAATTGGGTGAGTCCGTTTGCAGTCAGAATATCAGTAGCAGTATTCGTGACACTGAAATAATCCACAGCCGTCGGGATAATCCTTACACAATATATAAGATTCTCTGTTCCAACTACATCGGCCTGCATGTATTTAAAAGTAGCATTACAGGTAAAGCCTGTGATTCCACTCTGTGTTACGTTCCAATAGCGGTTGATGAAGCTTCCTGTTGCCCCGGGGTAAGCCGAATTGATCAGATTTACCCCCACATAATTGCCTGAACCATACGAACCTCCTGTAAATGCAACCGTAACAGGGGCATATTCAGCTGTTACCGTATTATCACCCACAGGGAAAGAAAAACTTCCGGCAGCGCTGAACGATTTTCGCAGTTGACCGGTTCCTGTGGCGGCTACAAAAGCAGTAGCCGAAGGGGCCCCGGCTACAGTTGCGACGGTTCCCATTGTCAGGTTATAGGCTAAGAGGTGAAGCCTGCCGTTAGTAAAGGTAAATGTTCCGTTTACAGAAGTATTCCCGTTTAGATTTACCCCGGCTGTATTGTTCAGCGTAAGGTTACCAAAGATATTCTGACCGGTAATAATCTGAAGTGCGGTACCTGCCATAGAGATGGTTCCGGCACCAAGATTTGATGCCGCAACATTCTGGTTGGTCAGGTTGCCCGACAGGAGAATGGTTCCCTGATTATTCAGGGTACTGCCATTTTGAAGGGTTAACGTGGTTGAACTTACCAGCGTTGTACCGAAAGCCACCCTCAGGGTAGTGCCGTCAGTAACAATGTTGTCGGCGATTACACTGCCTACAGACAGAATAAATACAGACAAACCTAAAAAGAGGGAAGTACATCCTCTTTGTATCCGGGGTATAATTGAATTTTTCATGTTCAATGGTTTTACGATTAATGACCTGTTAATAAACAAATTATTTGCAATTTAGTTGATAGTCTAAACGTTTTTTTTCTGAACCGTAAAGGCTACCTAATTATTTTTTAAAGATGAATCAATGTTGTTCTCAATTTGGGAACCTGATTTTGTCCCCTGCTGTGCTTCAGGTTCTCCACTGGTCAGAGCAGGAAAATAAACCGGTTTGGCCGGTAAATATACTTTAGGTTCTGAATTATCCGGGGTGCCAATAGCAGTTCTGTTAATCCCGCTTACCATTGACTGACTGGCAGGAGTACCTGGTTTAGGCACTACTGTTTCCACCAGGGGTTTATCAGGATCGGGCAAAGTGGATGGATGAATGCCAACCACGAGTTTTCCGTTTTCGTAATACAACCCTTCACCACTGGTTCCGGTGTCGGCATCGTTGTGCAGTCCGCGGGCCATATTCCGGGTGTAAGCGGCATCTATTACTTCCTGCGCCAGAATTGGATGCTCATAGCCTGCCCGTTTGCCAATGGCAATAAAATTAACGGTTACATTGCTTTTTCCGGCATTGTTTTCAACCACGGTAAATCCGGAGCGCGACACTTCGGCCAGATAAACCCCGTTTGAATTACCAATTGGGGTTACAGTAACAATAACAGGTGTTTCGGATGAAACAGAAGCTGCAAAGGCGGCATCAAATGAAATGCTGGCGCGGCCGTTTGATAAGGTTGCCTGCCCGCTGGTTTGAACGGAAACATCGGTTGAAACATAGGTGTACAATACAGTATTGGTTTCAGAACCGTTTTCCTGCAAGTGGACATCAATGTTGTTTTTGTAAACCGGGCCATTGGAGAAGGTCGCGTAGTTTTCGCCTTCCGCGTAAACGCCATAAACCCTCCCATGGATATCGGCCCCCATCAGATCGCCCCAGGCGCCGAGGCCAATCCCTGTATTTGCCTGGGTTGATTTTCCTCCACCGCTGGTATAGCTGGAAAAATAGCCGCCATAAGAGGAACCACCACTATTTTTATATCCAAGTGATCCCCAGTAGATGCCGTCCACATCTGCGCCTAAAATCCCGCCGCATCGTGTATAATCATTATAATTGAATCCTGAGGTACCAAAGGAATAAAGATCTCCCCAGAAACTATAACCTTTTAATGCCGAATTACTGTAATATTGAGCATAGCCCAATCCATTACTTGCCGATGGGCGGGTTCTGAACGCATAGGCGGCACTTTGTCCGTCACCATTAAGATCCTGTTCATTATGGTCGAAATAATTGGGGTAAACTGCACTATATCCCAAATAGGCCTGACCATCAAGATCGTAATTTACCTGCAACCTTGAAGTTGGCGTAAAAGTCCCGATCCCGACATTATTGCCTGCCTCCTGCAGAATCAAAGGATTGCTTCCCGAGTAAGAACCTAAAGAGAAATAGGCATCGGCCCCGACAGCATTGTATGACCAACGCACGAATCCTTTATTAAAACCATCTTGCCCGATATACATCAATGCCTCTCCGTCATCATCACCAATGGATACATTCGTAGATAAGTCCCAGGTACTGATGGGCGTACCAAACAACCCGGTATAACCCGGGCTGGCTTCGGCCACATGAAATAATGCCGCCGGGGTTGTGGTTCTGACCCCAACATTACCGCCGATTTGCTGAAGTGTAAGGTTATTAATGCCGTCATAAGTCCCGATACTCATATAGGCATCGGAAGGAACGGGATTATACTGCCAGCTAATATAACCCTTGTTTGCCGTACTTTGTCCGATATATAAGACCGGGCCATTGCTATTATCACCAATTGAAACATTGGTCGAAAAGGGCCAGGTACTGATAGGCGTTCCAAAACTTCCGGTGAATGTATTTATGCCCTTCGCCACGTGAAAATCAGCGGCCGGGACTGTGGTTCCAATGCCTACTCTTCCAAGGTTGTAGTAGATACTACTTCCATTGTTGAGCCACTGGCTGGCATTGCTTCCCACCATAGCCCATGCCGGTAAGGCCGGAGTACCTGAATTATAATACAATCCGGGTAAAACATCCGTCTGGAATATTGTAAGCCCGGTGGCAGGATTAACGATGGCATTGCGCTGACCCAGTGTCATCCGGGGTGCGAGTAGCCCTCTGGATGTACTTTTAACATCCAGCATGGCGCTCGGATCGGGCGCTGAGTTGTCGGTATTGATGGCAACTCCCTGCGAATAGGATTGTTGGCTAAATAGCAACAGCGTGATAATCAACATTTTGATAACAACGTAATTTTTCTTCATGTTACAATGGTTTATGTTATGTTAATTTAGACTTATTCAATATTACAAATGTTAAATTATTATTAGTGTTGCACTTAATGAAGAAAAATACAACCAATCGGGTTTGATTAAAAATGATCAAACGTTCATTCTCACAAAAAAATTTCCTGTCTGACATCTCCATCAACTTGAATTTGCGCGAAAAACAAAAGAACTTCCTTTAAACGATCAGGGTATTTTTCTGATTTAATTCATGTCACCTGAAGCAAGAACAGAACCCTGAACCTTAAGCATGAACAAAACAACAGACTGAATAATTGTTTCCTGAAGTGGGGTTCATGCTTAGGGTCTCAGACTATCAAAATGCCTGAACAGATTCTAAACATTTATTTATTGCTGCCATCAGATCCTCCCTGAGCAGGTTTTGTACTCCGCATTGGTGAAGGTTTTGATGGATCATCAACTACTTTTCGGGTGTCGGCTGGTTTTGCTGAACTTCCTGCCGGATTTACGTTTGCCGGGGAACTTGTCAACACCTTACCGGTTGAAGGATCAAGGTTTTCGCTTCCTGAACGGACAGGTTGAACTGCTTTTCCCGGTTTTGGAAGGACAGTTTCTTCCGCAGGCTTGTTGGGATCAGGATAAGTGGACGAGTGCCTGCCTTCAATCAATTGGTCATTTTCGTAATAAAGGCCTGCTCCATTGGTTCCGGTATCCCCATCGTTATGCAATCCGCGGGAAAGCTTATGTGTATAGCTGCTTTCCACGACTTCCTGAGAAAGGCTGGGTTGCTCGTACCCTGCCCTCTTGCCAATGGCAATATAGGAAACCGTGACTGCACTTTTACCATCGTTGTTTTCAGCTACTTTAAATCCGGAGGCCGAGACTTCGGCCAGGTAAACACCATTTGAATTTCCAATCGGTGTGACAGCAACCACTACAGGTGAATTTTTCGATACCGCTTCAGAAAACGCAGCATCAAAACTGATGTTTGCTTTTCCATCGGAAAGGGTTGCATAGCCACTGGTCTGCACGGTTACATCCGTAGAAACCGAAGTGTAGAGCACTGTGTTTGTATTGCTTCCGTTTTCCTGCAGGTGGACATCGAGGCCGTTTCTGTAAACATCTCCGTTGGCAAACATGGCATAGTTTTCACCTTCGGTATAGGTTCCGTAAACGCTACCATGGATATTGGCACCAAACAACTCGCCCCAGGCTCCTAATCCGATACCCACCTTTGCCCCGCTGCTTTTACCTGCTCCACCCCAGGAACTGGTAAAGTATCCTCCATACGGTATACCCCCGCTGTCATAATATCCTAGTGAACCCCAATAATCTCCTGCTTCCTGGGCTCCAATAACACCGCCGGAACGTGGGTAGTCATTCCAGTTAAATCCTGATGTGGCGAAAGAGTATGCATCTCCCCAAAAGGAATAACCCATGATGGCTGAGTTGACGCCAGAATAGGCATAACTGGTTCCATCATTCTGAACATAACGGGTTCTGTATGAAGAAAGCCCGGTCTGTCCGTCACCATTGTATTCCTGCTCAGAATGGTAAATATATGATGGAATCCTTTGGTTGTATCCACTGTAAACAGCTCCATCAGCATCATATTGCACCTGCAGCTTCGAAAATGGTGTAGTTGTTCCAATACCCACATTGCCTCCTGCTTCCTGCAGAACCAAAGGGGTGGCCCCTGAAAAGGATCCTATGGTGAACCTGCTCTGATTGGGATCTGGATTATAGATCCAGCCAAGAAAACCTTTGCTATAACTGTCCTGACCAATATGCATAAATGCGTCATTGCTATAATTACCCACAGAGGTAAATGTACCATTGGGGCCGAAACTGCTGATGTCGTCTCCGAAAATGCCGGAATATCCGCCATAGTTGGCGCTGACATGCAGCAAACCGGTCGGATTCCACTCGCCTATGCCGACTCTGCCACCTACTGGTTGAATTACCAAAGGATTTGAGCCATTGTAAGTTCCTATAAGGAATTTTGCAAGCGTTGGGTCAGGATCGACATTCCAGATCAGGTAGCCTTTGTAATCAGGATTCTGCCCTACATAGAGGATCGGATTGTAAACTGAGTCACCAATGGTAACATTAGCACCATATTGCCACCCAAAAGGACCACTCATATCTGTCCCGAACATTGCTGTATATTCAGGAGTGATGTGCTTCACATGTAATCTGGCAACAGGATTGCTTCTGCCGATTCCAACTTTTCCCAGGTTATAATATATGTCAGAACCATTGTTGAGCCATTGCCCCGCATTGCTTCCAACAAGATTCCAGGAAGGAACTGCAGGTGTACCTGTATTAATATACAGTCCGGGAGAACTATTGGTTTGAAAAACCACCAGTCCGGTTGCCGGGCTAACGATGGCATTGCGCTGACCCAGTGTCATCCGGGGTGCGAGTAGCCCTCTGGTTGTACTTTTAACATCCAGCATGGCGCTCGGATCGGGCGCTGAGTTGTCGGTATTGATGGCTACCTGAGCATTGGCCGAGACCCCGATGATCAGGATCAAAAAGAGTAAAAGGTTTTTCATTTTGGTTTGTTTTAAATTATTTGTTTTCCAGTTTGTTAATTCATTGATTATCTTCCTATTAAATTGATCTCAATACAATAAATGCAGTAGTTGGCAAAAGGCAGTTGGCAGTTGGCAACAAGTAAAATACTACATTCGTAAACCGTAAATCGTAAATCGTAAATCGTAAATCTAAAAACGTAAATCGTAAACCGTCCTCACCTCATCCGCCTTCGGCACCTTCTCCTGAAGGAGAAGGATATCCCCCGGAGAAATTCGTTATTAAATCCCAATCCGTAATCCGTAAATCGTAAACCGTCCTCACCTCATCCGCCTTCGGCACCTTCTCCAGAAGGAGAAGGATCTCAACCGGAGAAATTCGTTATTAAATCCAAATCCGTCAATCGTAATCCGTAAATCGTAAACCGTCAATCGTAATCCGTAAATCGTAAACCGTAAATCGTAAACCGTCAATCGTAAACCGTCAATCGTAAATCGTAAACCGTAAATCGTCAATCGTCAATCGTAAACCGTAAACCGTAAATCGTAAATCGTAATTCGTCCTCACCTCATCCGCCTTCGGCACATTCGTATATCGTCCTTCAAACCATCTTCGCCAGCTCAGTCAGTTCTATATTCCCGATTGCGGATCGCCTGAGTTGTCCCATAATCCAGTGTTTTTCAACGCCTGGTTTTTGAGTATGCTGTATCTCAGCGAACTTTTTTTTCAGGAATGGCAACTTGCCAAGCAGTTCATCCTTAGATACCTTTTTGAATTTGAGACTGGTGAGAACCGATTCAAAATCAAGTTTCGGATGCTCATAAACGTGTGGGAGCATCAGCCAGGCAATTTCCGGGGTCAGTCCTCTTTCCTTCAGGAATTTAAGCAGTCCATAAACAATGCGGTAACTGAACTCAGCGGCAGGTTTTGAATGCCCTTCCACGAATTTTAGTTTGTGCCCGAAGAGTGTGCCCACAAACGCCGGTTTGTAGCCAAGCTCTTTGATCATGCGTTCGATCAGGGGGAAAAGATCTTTCTTAAAAATATAAGTGTAAGTGTCTTCCGGAATTCCCCATTCCTGCATAATATGAAACCGGTCAATCACTTCCTGTGGCAGGTTGCTGCCAAGCCGGTCGATGGTGCTGTCTTCCAGAGGAATAGGCGCGCTGTCGGTATCAGGGTACATACGGTCGGCACCAGGTAAAACCCTTTCAAAAATGGTGGTGCCATTCTCAAAAGACTTCCGGGTTTCGTTGGGGACGCCTTCAAACGCCATCAGGCAGCGCTCTTCGATGGTTTCCAGGGCTGTCGGCATATCTTCGGCCGACCCCCAGATAAGCATTTGGGCATCGCCTTGCGCGACTTTCAACTGCTTACTGATCGCTTCCCAGTCTTTGTCAGAAATAACAGGATCGGTTTGCTCGGAGTGGGCCATATTGGGATGCTCGAGACAGGCGATTACTTTCAGTCTTTCGCTTAATTCGTTTGCAAACATTTTGCCTGGCTGGGTGAAGTGCGAAAGTGCCCCTTCGAATCCCGGGAGGTTGATGGCAATGATTTTATAACCCGGTTTTTTTGCTTCTATCAGCGACCCGAACTCAAATTTGTAATCATGATAATCGAGTTCGGTATGCGAAATTTTCCAGTTTTTGTAGTTTGGTAATACAGTTTTAAGCCTGTCGCGGAGCAAAAGCAGCGACCATTGCCTGAAACATTCAATGTGGGTAAGTTCGGGGATCCAGCGGGTGTGGGCAACCCCTTTGATTTCTACACGGGAGCCGCCTCTGCAACTTACGTTCACATCCTCGCGGCCTGCGCCAATGCCTGTGCGGACCTTGCCGGTGCTGCGGTTCAGGAAACGGATGTAGTCGCAGGCTTCCTTCACTTCGTCGGGATTCACCATGTCGGGGTATGTCACTGTTTCTATCAGCGGCATGCCCAGCCTGTCGGTGCGGTAAATGCGGGTGTGTCCGATATCGGAGACCTCGCGGCAGGAATCCTCTTCGAGACTGAGCTGGATCAGGCGTATTTTCTTATGCCTGAGCGGTATTTCACCTTCCACCCCGATAATGGCTGTCCGCTGAAAGCCGGTCGGAATGCTTCCATCAAGGTATTGTTTTCGGGTAATGTGCACCTCGCCCACAATATTTAGTTTCGAAAGCAGTGAAATCTCAATGGCAATTTCAAGCGCTTCGCGATTAAGGGGAAATGGCGGGGTGTCGTCCACCTCATACGTACAGGTGGTTTCGTTTTTTATGCGGTAAACAATGTTTTTCCGGGTCTTAAATTCCATCAGTGCTGTACCGTCGTATTCACCAAGTTCGCTAAGCGTGGGGCGCATGTGGCGGATGACTTCGGCATCATATACGTCGGGTTTCTGGAAAATGCCCGCAGGGCAGCGGCAGAAAAGCTTCTGTTTGGTTTTGAGTTGTTGATGTACTTCAAGTCCCGACATAAAACCGATTCTGTCGTAAGTTACCTGGGTAGCATCCTGCCGTTTGACATAACCGGCGGCTTCACGTGTTTTCTGGTAGTTTTTACCGGGGTCGAAAGGTTGGTTCATCCTGTTTGATAGGTGTTTTTAGATGCCGTCAAACCTACAGGAAATTTTGGAATCCAGCAAATGAAATTCGGGCTTAGTTTCGGAATTTTTGAACAGAGAGTCCTGACCTCATCCGCCTTCGGCACCTTCTCCAGAAGGAGAAGGATCTCAACCGTAGAAATTCGTTATTAAATCCAAATCCGTAAATCGTAAATCGTAAACCGTCAATCGTCAATCGTAAATCGTCCTCACCTCATCCGCCTACGGCACCTTCTCCTGAAGGAGAAGGATATCTTCGGTGGAAATTCGTTATTGAATCCAAATCCGTCAATCGTAAACCGTAAACAGTCAATCGTCCTCACCTCATCCGCCTACGGCACCTTCTCCTGAAGGAGAAGGATATCTTCCGGGGGGAATTCGTTATTGAATTCCACGCCGTCAATCGTAAACCGTAAATCGTAAATCGTAAACCGTAAATCGTAAACCGTAAATCGTAAATCGTAAACCGTAAATCGTAAACCGTAAATCGTAAATCGTAAATCGTAAACCGTAAACCGTAAATCGTAAATCGTAAATCGTAAACCGTAAATCGTAAACCGTAAACCGTAAACCGTAAATCGTAAACCGTAAACCGTAAATCGTAAACCGTCAATCGTCCAGACCTCATCCGCCTTCGGCACCTTCTCCAGAAGGAGAAGGATATCTTAGGTGGAAATTCGTTATTGAATCCAAATCCGTAAATCGTAAACCGTAAATCGTAAATCGTAAACCGTCAATCGTAAACCGTAAACCGTAAATCGTAAACCGTAAATCGTAAACCGTAAATCGTCCAGACCTCAACCGCCTTCGGCACCTTCTCCAGAAGGAGAAGGATCTCTACCGGAGAAATTCGTTATTAAATCCAAATCCGTAAATCGTAAACCCTAACCCGTAAACCGTAAACCGTAAATCGTAAATCGTAAATCGTAAACCGTAAACCGTAAACCGTAAACCGTAAACCGTAATTAAACGTTTTAAGCTCCCAGATTCCTGATGGCTTTCTCAATTCTGTTCAGCGTTTCCTTCTTTCCAAGAACAGAAATAATGGCAGCAACACCCGGTCCGAAACTTCCGCCTACCAATACCAGGCGAAGAGTATTCATTACCTGTCCCATTCCAAGGCCATTGTCGTGAATAAATCCCTTAATGGCATTATCCAGGGCATCAACAGTAAAATCTTCCCGGCTTTCCAATAATCCGGCAATTTGTTTCAGCAGGGCAGGGGAGTCCGGTTTCCAGAATTTCTGAACTGCCTTTTCATCGTAAGATCCGGGTTGCGTGAAGAAAAACCAGGATTGTTCCCAAAGATCAGGAATCAGATTCGCGCGATCTTTTATCAGTGGGCAGACACTCAGGATCAGGCCTTTTTCTGCATCTATCCCTTTATCCTTCAATATTTTTCCCAATAATTCCGCTATTTTTTCATCCGGAAGTGCCGAAAGATAATAATGGTTAAACCATTTGGCTTTCTCAGGATCAAACTTAGAACCCGATTTGCCAACCCGATCAATCGAAAACAATTCAATCAACTCATCCATACTCAGAATTTCTTGTTCGGTACCCGGATTCCAGCCCAATAAAGCGAGCATATTGATAAAGGCTTCAGGCAGATAGCCACTTTCGCGGTAACCCGATGAGAGATCGCCCGTTTTGGGGTCTGTCCATTGCAGAGGGAAAACCGGAAAACCGAGTCGGTCGCCATCGCGTTTGCTGAGTTTTCCATTGCCTTCAGGTTTCAAAAGAAGTGGAAGATGCGCGAATTCAGGCATATCGGCTTCCCATCCCAGGTAACGATAAAGTAAAACATGAAGCGGAGCTGAGGGTAACCATTCTTCTCCCCTTATTACATGCGAAATCTTCATCAGGTAATCATCAACAACATTGGCAAGATGATAGGTTGGCATTCCATCCGATTTATACAGCACTTTATCGTCGAGCAAATGCGAATTTACACTTACAACTCCCCGTATAAGATCATGTACAACAATGGTTTCATGCTCCGGAATTTTAACCCGGATTACGTAATGCTCACCAGATTCAAGCAAAGCTTCTACATCACTTTCACTTAAAGTAAGAGCGTTTCTTAAATCCATGCGTGTTTGCGGACCATACTGAAAAGTCTCTTTACGCGATTCAAAATCTTTGCGCAGAGCTTCGAGTTCATCGGGTGTATCAAAGGCATAATACGCCGTTCCGCTATTCAGCAATTGCAAAGCATATTGATGATACATTTCCTTGCGGTCACTCTGCCGGTAAGGCGCGAATGGTCCTCCTATGTGCACGCCTTCATCGAAATGGATTCCGCTCCATTTGAGCGATTCGATGATATAGTCTTCGGCACCGGGAACAAAACGGGCCTGGTCGGTATCTTCTATGCGCAGCAGGAATTTGCCGTTGTGTTTCCTGGCAAACAGATAGTTATACAATGCTGTGCGTACTCCGCCAATATGCAGCGGACCTGTTGGGCTTGGGGCAAATCTGACTCTGACTTCTTTCATATCCGGATTAAATAGGAAGTGCAAAGATAGTAAAACCACCTGCGTACCGTCCCGCACCTGCGCAAAAAGGCCGGTTTGATGTACCTGTTTAGATTTTTGATACATTCTGCTTAAACAGGTTGATCACCAACCTGAACCTAAGTTGAGCGATTTGAGCAAAGCGAAAAAGCGCTTTACTTAGGTAAACCCCGATTGGGAAATTGTTGCAATTCACTACAACCACAAGACTGTTTTACTGTGAATTGCTTACAATTTCCTGATCGATTGAGTGATTTTCTTCTTGAAATCGCTCAATTTGGGTTAAATTATGATTGTACTGATAATTAACGTACATTTTGCAACTTGTACGCATTTTTTACGTACATTTGCAAAAACATTTAAAATTATGAGCACCTCGATTAAAGAACAAACGCGATTTGATGCAAGACTTCCCAAAGAACAAAAGCAATTCTTTGAGAGAGCTGCTTACTTAGGTGGTTATAGAAACTTAACTGAATTCGTTATTCTGGCAGTTCAGGAAAAAGCAAAAGAAATAATCAAAGAAAAGGAACTAATAATTGCCAGCGAAAGAGATAGTCAAATCTTTTTTGATGCAATTACAAATCCAGGGAAACCTTCTAAAACTTTGAAAAAAGCATTAGATGATTACAACACTTTTGTCTCTAACTCAAAATAGAACAATGATTGAATTATTAGACAAAAAGCACAACCGAATCGATTTTGATTGCGGAAAAGAGTTTCTGAATAACTACTTGAAAAATCAAGCCGGACAAGATGTAAAAAGAAAATTGTCGGCTTGTTTTGTGTTGGCAGAAAATGAAACCAACATCATTCAAGGATTTTACACACTTTCAAACAACAGTATTCCATTAAGCAGCTTTCCCGAACAAATTCGTAAAAAACTTCCAGGGTCCTATATCTCAGTTCCTACTACCCTAATTGGAAGAATGGCAATTGATAAAAAGTTTCAAAGACAAGGATTTGGAAAAATCTTGCTGATTGATGCACTAAAGAGAAGTTTTGACAACTCACAGGTAATTGGTTCATTTGCAGTTGTGGTTGACCCAATTGACAAAGATGCGGAAATGTTTTATAAAAAATATGACTTTATCAAGCTTCCTGACAGCGGGAAGATGTTCATAGCCACAAAAACACTTAATAAACTATTCGAATAACCAAAGAAATGCTGCGCACAACAAATAAGACTTAAACCCTGCAGGCCTTTTCAGTTTTAAGGCTGTTCCCGGGCTGTTTCCCGGATTATTTTTTCATCATTATCTCACTTTTTTGTTTGATATACAGGATTTAGGCCTGGTTATGACAAAGCATAGCCGATCCTTTCTGAGGTAAAGCGCTTGGTTTGCCTGCGACTGCTTCCACGAAACCATCAATTCCGGCGGTTAAGTGCATCAATTCCAAAATGAATTGCTAACTTTGCTAAGTTGCGATCTTAGTTTTGCAAAGCACTATGGCTGCATTGCTGAAGCACGGGTACTTGCCCAAACATCAGGTAAATGTCACCGAATCAAGGTATCCCGCAAGCGCGGGGATGGGTCAATTTTGCTACAATGGTATTATCTTTGTTAAGGTAAGAACCGCTTTTTGTTTTGTTTTCATGTAATATAGATTTAAGTGAGAAAATATCTGTTTATCAACCAATCATTAAATTTGTATCTGAGCAAAGTGCTACCGAAGGCTTAGTTCAGCATGGCTGCAAGATACCTCTTTGACAGGACGGGCTGCAGAACTCATTTTAAGAGCGGTGCCATATTGAACTTTAGTGTAAAATAACCTCTACGGCATGCTGAAAAACTTTGTAAGGTTATAATATAATGCAGAAATTTGTCTGAAAACCCGGGTATATGAATAAAATGACCAAAGGAAGGGGCCGTATTCCAAGATATCGCATAGGAAGAATTTTTTTGTTTCCCGTGTTACTCTATTTTATGCTTGTATTTCCTGTTCTCGCTTTTATGGTCCTGAAAAGTTTTCCTGAATTAAAGGATAAAAGCAGATTTATTAACGAAATGCGGATTGATTCTGCCAATTACCAAACCCCGGATTTGAAAAATATTGATCGTGTTTCTCAGCTTAAAGAAGGGGTTGAAACCGGGGAAAAAACTACCATAACAATCAACGACAGTATAAACGCACTGGCCGATAGTTTAGCCAATACATTGGTAACAGCGCAAAATGATACCACAGAAGATCTTAAACCAGGCATCGCGACCAGCTCCGGAAAAAAAGGGACATCATCGGTATTTTCTGAATCAATCAGTTCTGTTTTCAAATATGTCATCATTTTTAGTACCATCATTGGTTTTGCGGTAAATATCCCTTTTAAAAGGTATTTTCGGCGTAAGCGACTGGGTAAACCCATTTCTCCAAAACTTTACCGGTTTTGCAGGCGGTTTTTGCTGTTTACCCCGATTATTAACAGCGGAATTGTGCTATCGGCCTTCACAGTGGTTCACGGAATAATGATCTGGCAGATTCAGACACCCTCTGCATTTACCGATGAAACCGGTAGGAGAATGTATTCCAATTACCTGTTTATTTCCCTGGTAGCCTCGCTTTTAACGGTTCTTTTTATCTATTTCTGGCAAAAACACCGGGTGCATATCCGCTACATAGAGCATATTTTCACGCGCGATGAACTTCAAAAGAGAATATTCGGTAAAAATTCCGGTAAAATAAGAAACCGCTTATACATCGCGAGCGCCATGACCACCCTGCTTCCGCTGACTATTGTTCTGTTATATCTAATCCTCAGTCTTACACCCTTAAAAGACATGGGAGATGTAGGCCCGGAAGGAATGAGGATAATGCTCGGAAGGCTTTCAGATGTTTTCGGGCCGGATATGGACCTGACAAAAGAGTCGGATTTTTCTAACCTCTATTACATCAGCGCTTTAGACAATACGTTTATGTTTGGGGGTATTTTCAGCGGAATTCTTGTTTCGTTCATTTACATCCTGTTTTTCGTGAACTGGTCCACTGATGACATCGTCCGCCCGGTAAACGAATTGGTTGAAAGCATGCGCAAAACAGGCGAAGGAATGCTCGACAATTACACTATTGTCAGGACTAACGATGAGATTGGTGTGATGTCGGAAGGTTATAACACGATGACTACACAACTGAGAGAGTATATTTTCCGGATATCGCAGATGAATGAAGCATACAGCCGTTTTGTTCCGAACCAGTTTTTAGAGTTTCTTGGTAAGGAAAACTTTGTTGATATTCAGCTCGGAGATCAGGTGCAGAAAGAGATGACGGTAATGTTTTCCGACATCAGGGGCTTTACCGAATTATCGGAAGATATGACCCCAAAGGAAAATTTTGACTTTATCAACCACTACCTTGGCTACATGGAACCGATCATCCGTAAGAATAACGGCTTTATTGATAAATTCATCGGCGACTCAATTATGGCTTTGTTTCATGAAAAAGTAGATTACGCCATTGATGCAGCCATTGAAATGCGTCATTCGCTGAACCTGTTCAACCTCGAACTCATTGAACAGGGAAAGCCAACCATTGATTCGGGAATAGGAATACACACCGGCAATCTTATGCTCGGGGTAGTAGGAGGGGAGGGGAGGATGGACGGAACTGTAATTTCAGATGCCGTAAATCTTGCTTCCCGGCTTGAAGGCCTTACCAAAATTTACAGGACTTCCATTATCATCAGCGAAGACACTCTTATTAAACTCGAAGACCCCGCAAAATACAATTTTCGTTTCCTTGATATTGCCCGCGTAAAGGGAAAAAAAGAGGCCGTATATGTGTTCGAAATATTTGACGGTGAACCTGAGGAGGTAAAATCGTTGAAAATAGAGACTAAGTCACTGTTTGGCAATGGAATAGATCATTATAAAAATAAACGGTTTGAAGAGGCACTTAATGTGTTCAGTGAGATTGTTAAGATCAATCAGCGCGATTCGGTGGCTGCCTTTTATGTAAACCGCTGTAAAAACAATATTCAAAAAGGAATCCCCGACGACTGGAGTGGCATTGAAGTTTTTGATGCAAAATAGTCAATCGCACCATAATTTGCGGAAAAGTGTCAAATTGAAGAATGAAATCAGGAATCAATTTTTTGAAACAGTAAAACAAGATTTAAGAATTTACGTTTAAACTTTATCGCTTTGAAGTTTTGAAAATCCGGATAGCAGCCGGAATAGTTTTACCAGGGAAAATGATCGACAACTACAACATACTCATCGACAAACTCGACGCCTTCATCAGGAAGTATTATACAAACCAACTGATACGGGGGGCGCTATACAGCATTGCCCTGTTGGGAACTTTCTTCCTGGTATTTACCCAGCTTGAATCCCTGGCCTGGTTTTCTGTCACGGTCAGAACTGCATTGTTTTACGCCTACCTCATAAGCGCGGCTATTATTCTGGCCAGGTTCGTTTTTATTCCCTTGCTTAAATTAAACAAGGCCGGCAAAAGAATTTCGCATGAAATGGCCGCAGGTATCATAGGAAAGCATTTCAGTGAGGTCAGCGACGTGCTATTGAATACGCTTCAGCTTCATTCTCAGGCAGGTGAAAACCCCGTACAAAAAGAACTGATTCTGGCCGGAATCAATCAAAAGGCGGAAAAACTCAGGCCTGTTCCTTTCGTTTCGGCAATAGATCTGTCAAAAAACAGGAAATACCTGGTCTATGCCTTACCTCCGGTCCTGATACTGGTCCTTTTCCTTTTATTCTCCCCGAATGCAATTACTGGTCCGGGCAACCGGCTGATCAATCATTCTGTTGCTTTTGAAAAGCCAATGCCTTTCAGCATCAGGGTTGTAAACAAAGATTTAACGGCCGTTCAACAGGATGATTATGTACTCAAAGTGAATATTGAGGGTGAAGAAATTCCGGACCAGGTTTTCATCGCAATTGATGGGGTGGAATACCGCATGGATGCCTCGGATAAGTTGAACTATTCCTACACTTTCAGGAAAGTTCAGAAAAACCAACGATTTAAGTTTCAGGCCATTGGGCGCTACACAACTGATTATGAACTTGTTGTTCTGCCAAAGCCGATCATCCTGAATTTCGATCTTGAACTTAACTATCCGGCTTATACAGGGAAAAAGTCTGAATTGCTGTCAAATACGGGAGATATTTCAGTACCCCAGGGAACCAATGCATTGTGGAAGTTTTATACGCGCGATACCCGCTTTCTGACTTTGAAAACCGGCGAAAACATTGAAAAAATTGAAGTGAAAAATTCCAATACCATCACCTCATCAAAACGACTCATGGTTCCGACTCCATATTCTGTCAGCATAGAGAATCAATACATGAAGAGTTCCGATTCTATGTCGTTCTTTATCAATGTAATACCTGATATTTATCCTTCAATTGCTGTTGAAGAATATCGGGATTCTGTCTATGATAACCGATTGTATTTCAGGGGTTTAATAAAGGATGATTATGGTTTTAAAAATATGGAGTTCCGTTTATCCAGAAAAACAGAGGATGGGGAAAGTTCGGCTGAACGATCTGTACCGGTACCAATAACCAAAGATAATACCCAGCAGCAGTTTTATCATTTCTACGATGTAACAGAAGCCGGTTTGGAACCAGGTGACGAGATTGAATACTACTTCATCATTTGGGATAATGACGGGGTGAATGGTAGTAAATCATCCCGTTCGCAGAAAATGGCACTTAAAATTCCTTCCCGGTCAGAAATAGAGGAGATGGTTAAGAAAAATCAGGATAATGTTAAAAGTGAACTTGAAAAAAGTATTGCCGAAGCGCGTAAAATTCAAAAAGATGTCAGCCAGTTAAACAAAAAACTTTTCGATAAAAAGAGCCTGAATTATCAGGAGAAAAAGCAGGTGCAAGAGCTTCTTGACCGGCAGAAGAATCTTCAGAAACAGGTTGAAGAGATGAAGCAGGACAATGAGAAAGCCAACAGGAAGGAATCCCAATATACCGAAATGAATGAGGCTATTTCTGAAAAGCAGCGACAACTTGAAAAACTGTTTGAAGAGATTATGTCTGATGATTTAAAGAAACTGTTCGAAGAACTCCAGAAAATGATGGAGAACTTAGACAAGGATAAGCTTAATGAGGTACTTGATAAAATGAAATTCAATGCTGAAGATCTTGAAAAATCTCTTGACCGGAATCTGGAACTTTTTAAGCAGTTGGAGTTCGATAAGAAACTGACAGATGCCATTGATAAGCTAAAAGAACTATCTGAAGATCAGAAAAAACTATCTGAAAAAACAGAAAATGCTGAAAAGAAAGATGAGGACAAGCTACGTGAGGAGCAAAAAAAAATAAATCAGGATTTTGATAAAATAAAGAAAGATCTGCAGGAATTGAAAGACCTCAATAGTAAATTGGAAGAGCCAGGTAGCTTTAAAATTCCTGAACAAAAAAAGGAGGATATTCAAAAGGATTTGAACGAATCTGAAAAAAGTCTGAAAGAAGGACAAATGAAAAAGGCTTCAAAATCGCAGGATGATGCTTCAGACAAAATGGAGGAAATGAGTGTCGAGGTATCTGAAATGCAGGACGAAATGGAAGAAGAGGAGTTGGGGGAGGATATTGAAGCACTCAGGGCCATTTTGGAAAATTTGGTGCGTATTTCCTTTGACCAGGAAGGCCTCATTGACAGGCTTGGAATAATTGGCCGGAACGATCCGCAATATACAAGAATTGTTGAACAGCAAAAAGGTTTGAAAGATAATTTAGAAATGGTTGAGGATTCGCTGTATGCACTTAGCAAACGCCAGCCGATGATTGAATCGTTCGTGAACCGGGAAATCTCAACAATCAACGATAATGCTGATCAGGTAATGGTTGCATTAAACAACCGTGTTATACCAACTGCAAGGGGTAAACAACAGTTTGTAATGACCTCTGTCAACAATCTTGCATTGATGCTGGCTGAATCCATGAAGAAGATGCAACAGAGTCAGTCAATGAAATCATCTTCAAAATCGGGTAAAAGCTGCCCGAATCCAGGCATGGGGAAACCCTCATCCATGAAATCGATGCGGCAAATGCAAGAGAAGCTGAACCAGCAGATGGAAGCGATTAAGAAAGGCATGAAGGAGGGGAAGGGAGAAAAGGGGAAAACCGGACAGGGCCAGATGAGCGAACAGCTTGCCCGCATGGCTGCCCAACAGGAGGCTTTGCGTCAGCAGCTTCAGGAATATCGTGATCAATTGCAGAAAGAAGGTTCCTTAAATCAAAAAGGGCTGAACAAGATGATTGAAGAAATGGATAAGACGGAAACTGAGCTTGTGAATAAAATACTGAATCAGGAAACCATGCTCAGGCAACAGGAAATTCTTACCAGGATGCTCGAGTCGGAAAAAGCAGAAATGCAACGTGAGCAGGAAGAACGGCGTGAATCAACCCAAGGTCGCGAACTGCCTAAACCAGATCCTGCAACCTTTTTCAACAGTATGGGAATCCAATCCCGCGAAACTGAATTGTTGAGAACAGTTCCGCCTTCCTTAAGACTGTATTACAAAAACAAAGTCAATGAGTACTTTCTTAACATGCCTTTGGCAAATTAAATGAAGTTAAAAAACCGGTTTACAGCCGGTTTTTTAATTCTTGTTTTCTGAGCATTATTCCAATATATATACCTTTACAATCTAAACTTTTCTGAAATGAGCCAATCGGGAATCAGATTTTTTAATGAAAATACCAGTTTCCGTCTAAGAAATAAAAAGAGCATCCGGGCATGGATTTCAGATGCTGTTATCAATGAGGGCAAAATACCCGGAGAGATCAGCGTGATTTTTTGCAACGATTCTTTTCTGCTGGATATGAATATCAGGTATCTCAACCATGACACCCTCACCGATATCATCACTTTCGAATACAATGAGGGACTGTTGATTTCCGGAGACATTTTTATCAGCATAGAAAGGGTAAAGGAAAATGCGAGGCTGTTTTCAAAATCCTTTAACGATGAGCTGCACAGGGTAATCATTCATGGAATGCTACATCTTTGCGGATATAAAGATAAAACCATGAAAGATACAGCAACCATGCGTCGGATGGAGGAGGCGTATCTGGTCTTATTCAGGACCCCATAGCTTCTGCCTAAAAGAAGCGGGATTAATCACTAAATTTGCAGCCCTTCTGATTACCAATGATGGCTGCATTTTTTGTAACTCAAATTTGGTCTCCTGAACTGTAAATTTTACCATTGTTCCACGTGAAACATTGCTTGAATGTTTAAAGAATATGATGTTATCGTAGTTGGTGCAGGCCATGCGGGTAGTGAAGCGGCAGCGGCTGCAGCCAATATGGGCTCTTCTGTCCTTCTTATTACCATGAATATGAATACCATTGCCCAAATGTCGTGCAACCCGGCCATGGGTGGTATCGCCAAAGGACAAATTGTGCGTGAGATTGATGCCATGGGCGGTTACTCCGGCATTGTTACAGACTCCACAATGATCCAATTCCGGATGCTGAACCGATCGAAAGGTCCGGCTATGTGGAGCCCAAGAGCCCAAAGCGACCGAATGCGCTTTTCAGAAAAATGGCGTCGCATGTTAGAACAAACGCCCAATCTTGATTTCTGGCAGGATACGGTTACAGGTGTGAGTGTTAAAGATGGAAGGGTTACAGGTGTAGCCACCGCAATGGGTCAGCAAATCAATGGTAAATCTGTTATTCTGACCAATGGCACCTTCCTGAATGGAATCATCCACATCGGCACGAAGAATTTTGGCGGCGGTAGAATGGGAGACAAGGCGTCGAATGGATTGACAGAAAATTTGATTTCCATAGGATTTGAGGCTGCCCGGCTAAAAACAGGAACTCCGGTCAGGGTTGATGGTAGATCCATTGACTTTAGTAAAATGGATGAGCAGAAGGGTGATGAAAATCCTGCAAAATTCTCTTTCACCAATACGCCTTCCTTAAAAGAACAGAGAAGTTGCTATTTAACCTACACGAGTCCTGCTGTACATGATATTTTGAGGCTAGGTTTCGCTGATTCACCTATGTATGCTGGCCGTATTGAAGGAAGGGGACCAAGATATTGTCCTTCCATTGAAGATAAAATAGATCGTTTTAGTGATAAAAGCAGGCACCAGTTGTTTGTTGAGCCCGAAGGTTGGGACACTGTTGAATACTATGTCAATGGCTTTTCATCTTCTCTTCCTGACCATATTCAGCTTAGAGCTCTTCAGAAAGTACAAGGATTTGAGCATGCAAAAATCTTCAGGCCTGGTTACGCCATAGAGTATGACTATTTTCCACCTGTTCAGCTTCACTACACCCTTGAAACCCGATTGGTTGAAAATCTCTATTTTGCGGGTCAGATAAACGGAACTACCGGATATGAAGAAGCTGCAGCCCAGGGCTTAATGGCTGGTATAAACGCACATCTTAAAGTTAATGAACAATCGCCTTTCATTTTACGACGTTCTGATGCTTACATCGGCGTCCTAATCGATGATCTGATCACGAAAGGGATTGATGAACCGTATCGAATGTTTACGTCAAGAGCTGAATACAGAATTTTGCTCAGGCAGGATAATGCTGATTTAAGGTTAACGCCAATCTCTTACAAACTGGGTTTAGCAAGTCTTGATCGTTATAACAGAGTAGGTAAAAAGTTAACCTCAGTGAATAATGCCCTGCGATTTTTAAGTGAATTAAGCGTTTCTCCGGATCAGGTAAACGGGTTCCTTGAAAAATCAGACACTGCACCAATTAGCCAGAAGGTCAAATTGTCATCATTACTGCTCCGTCCACAAGTGAGTCTTATGAATTTAATTGATTGCTTACCTTTGGTCAAAGAACACTTTTCATCTTATGAAACGTTAATGGATGAGGTTATTGAGGAAACCGAAATATTGACCAAATACCAGGGATATATCGATAAGGAAAAAGAAATCGCTGAAAAAATTTCCAGGTTCGACGATATTCATCTTAAGCTTGATTTCGATTACAAATCCTTAACATCTCTTTCATTTGAAGCAAGAGAAAAGTTAAGCAAGATAAAACCCGATACCATCGGACAAGCCGCCAGAATTAACGGTGTTTCACCTGCTGACATATCAGTATTAGTTGTATTTTTGAGTCGCTAAAAATCTGGCTTACTTTAAATTGTTTCACGTGGAACACACTCAAATTTCGGCTCCTCAGAATTGCTTAATATGTGATAATAAGACGTTTACAACTGTAATGAACGTCAAGGACTATTTCCTTAGTGGAGAAGAGTTTGCTATTTACAAGTGTAGCCAATGCGGTTTGCTCATAACCCGTCCGATGCCAGAAGTATCAAAACTTGGTCGCTACTATGCTTCTGAAAATTATATCTCACATTCCAGTAAAAGCACAGATGCAATCAGCAAAGTTTATCATTTTGTTAGAAATTACACACACAAGCAGAAGTATAAATTACTAAAAAAGTATTCTTCCGGAAAATCTGTTCTGGATATTGGATGTGCTACCGGTGAATTTCTGAATTACTGTTCTACCCAGGGAATGACGACTTTGGGAATAGAGCCGAATGAGAAAGCAAGAAAAATTGCTGAATCCGCCTACAAATTGGAAGTGATTGATGAGCCGGGTATCGATACACTTGCAAGCGGGTCATTTGATATGATTACGATGTGGCATGTGCTGGAGCATGTTCCCGATATTAATCAAAGAGTGTCAGATATCTTTCGCTTGCTAAACAATGATGGCGTAGCGTTTATTGCATTACCCAACCATGCCTCCTACGATGCAGCCTATTATTACCGCTATTGGGCAGCCTGGGATGTTCCGCGACATTTGTTTCATTTTGACCGAAAATCACTTCCTGCACTGGCTAACAAACATGGATTCCGGGTTGCAGCCATTCTTCCAATGCGCTTTGATGCCTATTACGTTTCACTCTTGAGTGAGAAGTATATGACAGGAGAATCTTCCTATGTAAAAGCATTTCTGAGAGGTTTCCTCTCCAATTATAAAGCACGATCCCGATCTGGTGAATATTCGAGCCTTATTTATATTCTGAAAAAACAATAAGTAAACCGGCATTGGTTATAAAACAGATGTCTTCGTTTATTATCTTTACAACAGAAATGGGCTTGCTGATTCGGAGAATGGTGTGTCATAAAACTCAATAACATTAATACAAGGCTTTATCTTCCTTATTATCAACGCTTTGTGTTGATGCCTTATCTCAACTTCCCCATTTGTGCTCAAATTTTTGGATATTGCCATATCAAGGGTCCTAATTCTATAAGTAATGGTAAAGAATTTCAATTTTAAAGGTCATAGTCATTGGATTTTACTTTCACTTTCTGTACTGTTAATCCTTGCCGCCTTTTTTTATGTTAAAATCTATAAATTTAATCATCGTCAGGAAAAGGTTATAAGCGCATTAAACACCGTATTGAATGAGCGTTATGAAAAAGGGGTTTCTATACTTGACGAACTGATCAAATCAAATCCGGATCCAACTTTCGAAATACCGGTTGACTTTACTGACAGGACAGATGAATTTTACAGCCTATATGTCTTCCGGGGGCAATCCTTGCATTATTGGTCCGATAATCTGATAAATCCCGATAGTATTTTCGCGGACTCATTGCATAATCAAAGGATTGTAGAGGCCGGTAATGGTATATACCAGATCGTCAGGAAAAAATCAGGGAAACTGACCTATATACTTGCTGATCTCATTAAAACAAGATACAGTTATGAAAATGAATACCTGACCCCATCCTTTAATCCGGCTTATTCCATTCCATCAAATTACGGTATTTCAATCAATAAAGGAGGTTTTTCTGTCAATGATTCCGCAGGTAATTTTTTGTTCTCTTTAAAATCTGAAAAACCGGATAAAATCTCAGATACAGGAATTTCTATTATTTACAGCCTGTATCTGTTGGCTCTGATCATTCTTGTCATCGCCATTTATTTACTATACCAAAGGTTTACGCCCCTGAATAATTACCCATATTACATCTTTGTTTTTGTATTGGATGTTTTTTTAATCAGGGCAACACTCATTTATTTCAGGATACCAGGCTCGCTATACAGCTCAGATTTATTCAGTCCTCTGAGTTTTGCCTATTCCTCTTTTCTGCCTTCCCTGGGAGATTTTTTTACCGATAGCCTTTTAACTGCACTGGTTTTCTTTCTGGTTCACCTTTCATTGAAAAAAACCAGTAAAAAATCTGATGGGAAAATAGCTGGCCGGACTATCCTATCATTTATCTTCGTTCTTCTTGCCATATTCTTCTTCTATTTTATTTGCTATCTTCTGATTATTCTGATCAATAATTCAGCCTTTAACACGGACCTGAGTAATTTACAGGAATTCTCGCTTTATGGTCTCATGGCTTACTTTATAATCTTTTTCCTGCTGACAGCGTATTTCATTATCTCATATGCCTTATACAGACAGATTTACCACTTAACAGGTTGGAAGGTCCTCACAGGGTATTTTCTGCTAATCAATATTCTGATGGTTTTGTTTGCCATGAGCTTCGATCTGTTTTTTCCCGAACCGATGCTTCTTTTACTTCAGGCTTGTTATTTCATAGTACTTATCCTCATTTATAATAATGTAATCCGCTACCCGCATTTCACATCAATCAGTATTCTTGTTTTAATCCTCACCCTGATCTCATCTTATAGCCTACATATTAGTAAAAGCCAAAAGGAAAAGAATGAACGTAAACTTCTGACATTACGAATTTCGTCTGACCGCGATAAAATGGGAGAATTTCTGTTTGAGGATATCGAAAAGCGTTTATTAACTGACACAACGTTAAAGCAGCTTTTTTCATCAGCGTGGGTTGACCCTTTGAAAGAGATCCAATGTTCAGACTACCTCAAACAAAACTATTTCAAAGGCTATTGGACAAAATACAATGTGCAGGTTACCCTGTGCTTTCCTGAAAAATCTTTACAGATACGACCATCAAACTATATTATCGGCTGTAAGGAATACTTCACCGATATTATAAGCCGGCTTGGTGAAAATACTACCAGCCCTTCACTCTATTTTATCCGTGAATCATACGATGCCAGCAGCTATATTGCTAATATTCCTATGAACAATAATGATAAAACTGGCCAACCAGCCATTCTGGTTATTGAACTTACGCCAAAATACGTCCCTAAAGGGCTTGGTTATCCGGAATTATTAATGGATAAAGCGTCATCGTCGCGTGCAGATATTTCTAACTACTCGTATGCTCTTTTCTTCAGGGATGAACTTGTCAAAAATGTGGGTGAGTACAATTACAGCGTGAATGAGTCAGAAATTGTACCTGTTTCCGAAGACTTTACTTTCTTTGACACGCAGGGGTATAACCATCTGTTTCATATCATCAATAACGAAACCAGTATCGTAATCAGCAAACGAAATGAAAATCTGCTTGATAAGCTTTCTCCATTTACCTACCAGTTGATCTTTCATGTTATCCTCCTGTTCTTCATTCTTATCATATACAATTTACGTTATACAGGCCAAAAGCGAAATCTTGATTTCAAAACCCGGCTTCAGCTAATGGTTATCGCATTGGTATTATTTGCCTCATTATCGGTTGGCTTAACGACAATGATTAATATCAGGAACCTTAATGACAAAAAAAACCGGGATATGCTGAGTGAAAAAGCACACTCAGTACTCATTGAAATCGAGCACAAACTGGCTGCCAGGGATATATTGGATAAATCTCAGAAAACCCACCTGGAAGAGCTGCTCACCAAGTTTTCATTGGTGTTTTTCACCGATATCAACCTTTACGATATCAACGGGCGGCTGCTTGCCTCTTCGCGACCTCAGATCTTCGAAGAAGGCCTTAAGTCAGAATTGATGAGTGCCGGGCCGTATGTTCAATTAGCCCGAAACAAGCGGACACTTTATATTGATAATGAAAAGATCGGCAATTACCGTTACTTGTCGGCTTATCTGCCATTCAGAAATGAACAGAACAAGCTGACTGCTTATATCAATCTTCCGTATTTCGCACGGGAACAGGAACTAAGGCAGGAAATTTCCACTTTTCTGGTTGCTTTTATAAATATTTATGTAATCCTGACTGTTTTTGCTGTATTTATTTCACTGCTTGCCGGAAATTACCTGATGCGGCCATTGCAACTAATCAGGAACCGCTTTAGCAGCCTGAACCTTGGCAGGGCCAATGAAAAAATCAGTTATAGCCGTAAAGATGAACTCGGCGATCTGATCAACGACTATAACCTGATGGTTGACAAACTGGCTGAGAGTGCCGAAAAACTTGCCCGGTCAGAAAGAGAAAGCGCCTGGCGCGAAATGGCCCGTCAGGTAGCCCATGAGATTAAAAATCCGCTCACCCCCATGAAACTGAGTATTCAGCACCTGCGAAAATCGTGGGATGATAAAACCCCGGACTGGGGCAACCGTCTGGAAAAAACGACCCAAACACTTATACAACAGATTGATTCCCTGGCAGCCATAGCAACCGCTTTTTCTGATTTTGCGAAGTTACCTACCCCTTCGAATAAGAAAACAGAACTCACTGCTATATTGCGAAATACGCTCTCTTTGTTTAACCAGAATCCTGACGTCAATTTCAGCTTTACCCTCCCGGATAAGGATTGCTTTGTTTTTGCTGATGAAAAACAACTATCCCGTGTTTTTATTAATCTATTCAACAACGCGGTTCAGGCTATACCTCCAAAACACAAAGGACTGGTGGAAATAAAACTCATTAATATTGGTGATCGGCATCGTATAGAAATAACCGATAATGGAACAGGAATAGAAGAGGTACAAAAGTCGAAGATCTTTTCTCCTAATTTTACAACAAAATCAGGGGGAATGGGACTGGGGCTGGCAATGGTGAAAAACATCATCGATTCGGCCGGCGGTGAAATATCCTTTACCCCGGGAAAAGAGACAGGGACTACTTTTATTATAGAATTGCCCGCGATGGAAGATTGAGTTTTTCACTCTGACAACTGATTCAAAATTGAACCCACTTAAAAAACTAGCCGGTCAAACCGCGATCTATGGATTACCCACAATCCTTGGGCGTTTACTGAATTATCTGCTGGTTCCGGTTTACACCCGTGTCTTTATGCCGGAAGAATACGGGATTGTGACAGAAATGTATGCTTATGTTTCCCTTTTGTTCATTTTCCTGACTTATGGGATGGAAACCGCATTTTTCAGATTCGCCAGCCAGGGTGAATTCCGGAACAAGGTACTCGGAACATCAATTATCTCACTGGGAGTAACATCCCTTCTCTTTCTGGTGATCACTTTTGGGGCAGCACCCTTTTTTTCCATTCAATTGGGGTATGAAGGACACCCGGAATATGTAAAATGGTTTGCCCTTATACTGGCAACTGATGCCATAAGCACCATACCATTTGCCAACCTCAGGCTTATGAACAAACCCCTGCGGTTTGCACTGGTTAAAATTGTAAATATTGTTGCCAATATAGGGTTTAACCTGTTTTTTATCCTTTTTTGCCCTTATGTGCTGGCCCACTACCCTGAAAGCGGACTTGCAGCGATTATTAACACCTTTTACAGGCCCGAAACCGGGGTTGGATACATTTTCGTTTCAAACCTGATTGCAAGCATTCTGACCTTTCTGATGCTGTTGCCTGAAATTCCGTTTAAGAGCCTGAAAGCAGACCGAAATCTGCTCAGACAAATGCTGGGTTATAGCTGGCCACTACTGATATTTGGCCTTGCAGGCATTGTAAATGAAACCTTCGACAGGATAATACTCAAACATCTTTTACCCGATAAGGTCAATGCGATGGCCCAGCTCGGCATATACGGCGCCTGTTACAAAGTCTCCATTCTCATGTCACTTTTTATTCAGACATACAGGTATGCAGCCGAACCTTTCTTTTTCGATCAGGCCCGGAAACAAAACGCCAAAGCCACCTACTCGGCCATGATGCATTATTTCATCATCATCTGCCTGTTCATTTTTCTGGCTATTATGATGTATATCGATGTGGTTATGCTTTTTGTGGGAAAATCATACCGGGAAGGAGCAGGGGTGGTTCCAATCCTTCTTATGGCAAATCTTTTTCTTGGAGTCTTTTACAATCTCAGCGTGTGGTTTAAACTTACCGACCGCACAAAAACCGGCGCAGCCCTTTCAATTACAGGTGCAGCAATTACACTATTGCTGAATTTTCTTCTGATACCTGTAATGGGTTATATGGGCGCTGCATGGGCTACGCTGATCTGCTATGCATCAATGATGGTCATGTCCTATGTCGTAGGTCAGAAATACTATCCAATTAACTATGACCTGAAAAGAGCATTAAAATACTTCCTCATTACACTGGCCATTTATTCTGTTTCTGTTTTACCCATCCCGGGGATAATCTGGCTGAAGTATATTACAAACTCGCTGATGCTGTTTGCTTTCGCCGGCTATGTTTTCTACTTCGAACGGCAAAGGTTCAGGTCGGTCGTTAACAAAGCCTTTTAATGCTTAATTTTGCGCCTGTCAAACATTTCTTTATAAACACACTTTTCTTTTTTCTATGCATATCAGGATTGTAAATAAATCGCAACATTCCTTACCTGCTTATGAAACCATTTCTTCAGCAGGTATGGATCTCAGGGCAAATCTTTCTGAACCGGTATCGTTGAAAACCCTGGAAAGGGCTATGATACCAACCGGCTTGTTTATTGAGCTTCCGGAGGGATTTGAAGCACAGATAAGGCCACGCAGCGGGTTGGCAGCACGTTCGGGTATTACCATTCTGAATTCACCCGGAACCATTGACGCTGATTACAGAGGCGAAATCAGGGTTATTGTTGTGAACCTTTCAGCGGATCCGTTTACAGTAAACAATGGCGACCGCATTGCTCAAATGATAATTGCCCGGCACGAAAAAGCTGAATGGGTGGAAAGTGAAGAACTCAATGGTTCGGAACGCGGGGCTGGTGGTTTTGGCCATACCGGGAAGAATTAAGAACAGGAAAAGCCTACATTGGTGTAGAATTTGATAAACAAGTGAAACGAACCAATAAATTCCCTGGATTGCACCTGCTGAATCTTTTATTAGTGGCATAATAAACAGGCTCCGGTTGAATTATATCATAATTAATCAAAACATAATTGATGACTTTTTCGAAAATTAAATACCTGCTTTTACTTATTTTAATTCCATTGTTGAGTCCGGCCCAGGAATTACCTGATGGTGGAGAGGAAACAATAAACCAGGCCGACCTGCGTCTTTCACGTGATAAGCAAAGGCTTCGTGACTTGTTTTATGAAGCTACCAAAGCCAAGATTACTGAAAATTTTGACAAAGCTTTAACGCTCTTTACTGAGTGTGTTAAAGAAGATCCCTCCAACGATGCGGCATGGTACGAATTATCGTTACTCCATTATAACCGGAATGAAATAGAAAAATCGATTCAGAGTGTTTTGAAAGCGTGGCAGATCGATCCCAATAATAAATATTACAGCCTCACCCTTGCAGGGCTTTATTCATCTGACATGCAACACGGAGAAGCCCGCAAAATATATGAGGGTCTTTATAATTCAAATCCCGGAAACACAGATTATGCATTGGATCTGGCGAATACCCTATTGCTGCTTGAAAAACCCCAGGAGGCCATTGAAATCTACAATGATCTGGAATCCAGGAATGGCATCAATGAGGAATATTCTATGCAGAAACACCAGATATACCTGGCTATGGGCAAAGATAAAAAGGCGCTGGAGGAGCTTGAAAAACTTGCCGTTGCGAATCCTGCTGACAGCCGGATTCTTTCGCTTCTGGCGGAATATCTGATTTTGAATGGCTCCGACGAAAAAGGGCTTAAGACCTACCAGAAAATCCTTGAAGTTGATCCGGAGAACCCATATATCAATATATCCCTGGCTGATTATTATCGTAAAAAGGGAGATTTAAAAAAAGCCACAGGGTTTCTGAAAACAGGGTTTGCGAATCCGTTTCTCGATGCCAATACCAAGGTTCAGATCATGATGACCTATTATTCGCAAACCGGCGAGTATGAAGGCATTTCGGATGATGTGCTGGAATTGTCGCGGATACTTGCTGAATTGCACCCAAATGAACCACGTGCGCTCGCTCTGAGAGGTGAAATGCTCATGATGTCAGAGAAATGGGCGGACGCGCTTATTATGTTCCGTAAAGTAAATACACTTGATCCCGGCAAGTACCAGGTATGGGAAAATATCCTGAGGATTAATGCAATGTCCAATAATGTTGAAATGCTGGCAGAGGAGAGCAGTCAGGCCATTGATCTTTTCCCGGTCCAACCCTTGCCTTACTACTTTAACGGCTATGCAAACTTTTTGCTGAAAGATTACGAGAAAGCCATAAAATCGCTGACAACCGGGGTTAAGTTTGTGCTGAACGATAACGCGATGATGGCTGATTTTTACAGCCTCGCCGGCGATGCTTACCATGCAGCAAAAAAACATCAGGAATCTTTTACCTCATACGAATCGGCATTAAAGTACAACTCCGAGAATGCAACGGTGCTTAATAATTATGCCTATTACCTTTCCCTCAGGGGTGAAAATCTGGAAAAAGCTGCCACGATGGCTGAAAAAGCCAACAATCTCAGCGGTAACAATTCCACATTTCTGGATACCTGGGCATGGATTCTCTACAAACAGGGAGAATTTGAAAAAGCGTTGGTTCATATTGAGAAAGCGTTGGCCCTGGATGATAAGCCGGGGGCTGTTGAACTGGAGCACTATGGCGATATCCTATACCGGCTAAACAGGACCGCAGAAGCCCTGCAATGGTGGAAGAAGGCAAAGGATGCCGGCGAAGGTTCAGAATTCCTTGATTCGAAAATTAAAGAAGGTAAGCTTTATGAGTAGAAAATTTAACACATATAAGTCTTCCCACCTGCTTTCAACTATTGTGTTGATTATTATTTTATCGTCGTGCAGTACAGTGCGCCGGACAATCAGGGAGCCACTGAAAGAACAGGGGCCCGAATATCTTTTCAACAACCTTAAGGCTAACGAACTTAAATACAATACGTTTTCGGCACGATTTAATACATCATTTACCCAACAAAAAAATGAAACCTCTTTCAGCGGACAAATCAGGATTCAAAAGGACAGCATGATCTGGATTTCCATTTCGCCGGTACTGGGAATAGAAATGGCGCGATTGCTGATTACCAACGATTCAGTTAAATATATGAACCGTATAGATAACTACTACTTTGTCAGCGACTTTAATTACATTAATTCTCTAATAAACAGCACGCTTGATTTTGATATGCTTCAGGCGTTTCTTACGGGTAATGACTTTTCGTTTTACGAAAATAGTTCATTCAAAGCAGGTATCGACAACCAGGAATACAACCTTGCAACCACCAACAGGAGAAAACTAAAAAAGTATGTTCGTAATAACCAGTTGATCAATATTCCCATTCAGCACATCTGGTTAAGCCCTGAAACTTTTAAAATATCGAGGGTTATGGTACGCGAAACGCAACAGGGAGGGCGAAAAGTGGAAGGTACATACGAATACGTGAACAATGGAACGCAACTGGTTCCTGAAAAACTGAGTTTTAATCTTGAGACCATTGAAAATAAGCACCAGATTAAGGTCCAGTATTCAAAAGTAGCTACGACCGATTCAATTGCTTTTCCGTTCAGGATTCCTCCAAAATACAGGAAATCCGATAAGTTCTAAGCAAGCCCGTTATGGTAAATTCAGAGAAGAATAAACTTTTATTACTCCGTTATCTGGCTTTAGCCGGAATATTTGTCATGCTTATCATCGTTGTGCCGGGAGTTTACGGACAGGATAAAAAGACCCAATTGCAACAAAAAAAGGATAAAATTGAAGAGGATATTACTTATACCAATAAACTACTTGAAGAAACAAAGAAAACCAAACAGGTTTCGTTGAACCAATTGGTATTGCTGAATAAAAAGATTACTAAAAGACAGGAGCTTATTTCAGCAATCAGTGGTGAAATCGGGAATCTTGACAGGCAGATTGGTATAACCAATGATACGATCAATCATCTGACTCAAACCATAAAACAACTCAAGCAGGAATATGCCAGAATGATTTATTATGCCGGCAAAAACCGGAATGCCTACACAAGACTGATGTTCATTTTTTCTGCCAATGATTTTAACAAGGCTTATCAAAGGCTGAAATACTTTCAGCAATACAGCAGTTACCGGCAAAATCAGGTAAGGGTAATCAAAGAAAATCAAATACTACTGAACGAAAAAGTGCAGCTTCTCGAAAAACAAAAGGCTTACAAAATATCACTGAAAAAATCGGAGGAATCTGAGAAACAAAAACTTACCAGTGAGAAGAACGAACAGGATAAAACGGTAAAGAATCTTTCACAAAAAGAAAAGGAATTACTCAAAAAGCTTCGTGACAGTGAAAGGGCAGCCCGTAAGTTGAAGAAGGCTATTGAAGATCTGATAGCAGAAGAAATCAGAAAAGCGAGCGAAGCAGCAAAAAAAACAGGGACGAAACCGGCTCCTGAAAATAAATTCGGATTGACCCCTTCTGAAATACAGCTCTCTTCCAGTTTTACCGGAAATAAAGGCCGGTTGCCCTGGCCTACCGAAAGAGGAATTATATCTTCCACATTTGGCGAACACCCTCACCCAATACTGAAAGGCATTAAAACGAAGAATAACGGGATAGACATAACAACGGCAAAAGGTGAATCGGCCAGGGCTGTTTTTGATGGAGAGGTAACTTCAACCATGGTTCTGCCAAGTTACAACAACGTAGTAATTATCAGGCACGGTGAGTTTCTGACTGTGTATTCCAACCTTGATCAGTTGTTTGTGAAGAAGGGGGATAAAGTGAAAACCAAACAGCGCATCGGCGTTATTCAGAGTGATGAATCCGGGAAATCAAAACTTCACTTCGAGTTGTGGCAGGGGAAAAATATTCAGAATCCGGAATCGTGGATTCTTCGTTCCCGATAAATAATTCGGCTAATCTTGAATCTGCTTTAAAGAAATACTAATTTTGTAATCAATTAACACGCAATCTCATGAACTCATTTATAGTTTTGGGCATAATAGGCCCCTGGCAGATAATTATAATACTGGCTGTTGTTCTTCTTTTTTTTGGTGGTAAAAAGATACCTGAACTGATGAAGGGGTTGGGTCGTGGAATCCGCGATTTTAAAGACGAGATGGGAAATAAAGATGATGAACCTGAAAAAAAGGAATGATTTTTTAAACTGATTATTCCGTTTACTTATCGGTCATTAAATCCGGACTGATAGTTAATACAGAATACAGAAAAGTAGTGCTTCAAATAACAGCAGCGCATTCAGTGAATGCGCTGCTGTTGTTTCAATGAAATGCCTGCTTTTTTTTGAAGTTTTACAAATAAAACCAATCAGCCCATTGGTGCCCAGGTTCCGGGCACGGGTAAGGATATTAATTCACTATAACAAAAATCAAGGATACCGCCGGACTGATTTTTTCATTCTCAAATCTAAGGTTTGCATGATCAAAAAATATCCATTTTTACTGCGCTATCTAAATACTTTTTAATAATTAGGGTCTGCTGAAAAACTCAAGAAAAACATTACACTTTTTACGTTACGGTGTGCTGCACCTTAAAATTTTTGTAGTCATTGACTTTGCTACCAACGTTCCGCCACTCTGTGGCTAAACCTTATCAAAAAAGGGTGCAATTCAAAACAAAGATGCAAGATCCATTGATGTTATTGCCCTATTCCCGTGCACCTATAATACTGTCATGCCTTGCAAATGTTTTATATTGAAGTGTATATCTATTTTTCAGCAGATCCTAACTATTATTCTTTGCAAAATCCCAATTCATTATTCGTTGGTCCCTCAGCTTTTGCCGAAGGGCACTCGTAATTGTAAATCGCAATTGATAGAAAGACTGGCCTTACAAAACTTAGCAAAGCGATCTCTTGTGCACCGATATATAAGACAAGACGCACAAAAAAGGCGTTAAGAAAGCAGGCAGCAATAAAACCCAAAAGTCCGCTTTCCTTCTCCTTGCGGTGGCTGAGCGCAGTCGAAGTCAGGAGAAGGTGCCCGAAGGGCGGATGAGGTGAAGAAATGCAACCGAAGAAGTGTGGCGAAGCTCGGGAGATTAGTGTACAAGAAAAGAAAGTAGAGGGAGATCCGGTTCAACCTCATTTCTTCCAGCCAAAATCGCTCGCCAGATTTTAGCCATTCTTACGAAGTCTTGATTTTTTAAGCGCAAATCTCTTATTTTTTTTGTGCGCTTGAGATCGCTTCGCTAAGTTGTTACTTTTTGATGGTTACTGAGCGAAGCCGAAGTATCAAGCAAAAAGTAAGGAAAGCAAAAAAGCGTGAGAAATATATATTCAGAGAATCTCAAATACCAAGAAGCACTGAACCCACGTAATTCGTCTCTCGTAATTGAGAGAAGGACCGGCCTTGTAAGAATGGCGTTAAAAAATCTGGCAGCGAACAAATAGAGAAGAAATGCAACCGAAGAAGTGTGGCGAAGCTCGGGAGATTAGTGTACAAGAAAAGAAAGTAGAGGTAGGAAGTTTCAACCTCTTTTCTTCCAGCCAAAATCGCTGCCTGTTTTTAGCCAATTTCTGTGAAGCCTTGATTTTTTAAGCGCGAATCTCTTATTTTTTTGTGCGCTGGAGATCGCTTCGCTAAGTTGTTACTTTTTGATGGTTACTGAGCGAAGCCGAAGTATCAAGCAAAAAGTAAGGAAATCAAAGAATAGGGAGAAAGGTAAATAAAATGGGCTGCAATAACCACAAAGCACAAAATGCCACATAAATCGTAAATCGCAGAAAGTAAAACGAATCTTCGACATGCTTAAATACAAATCTAAACCTTATGAAAAGAATAAATTTGTAGTACACAAAATGGATTTTTAAAATCCGTATTTTGATGATATTCAAACAAAACGGTCGGATTAGCTTCAATGTGGGTTAATCCACTATAACAAAAATCAAGAGCACCGCCGGACTGATTATTTCATTCTCAAATCTCAGGTTTGCATTACCAAAAAAAATGTTTTTTACTTTACTTTCTAAAGCTAAAAACCGGGCGGAAAAAAGTATGACCCACAGACCCATTACGCCGGCAGCCGGCTGAATTGTTTAACCCGTTACTGGATCAACATGTTCCGGAACTGGCTGATAAAATTGCTAACATGAATGCTGATGCATCTGTGAATGCGATGAGGATGAGGGTGGTGTAAAAATTGAGATGAAGCTAATAAAACTTATTAAAATGTGCAGAAATTTGTAATGATTTCACTTTTTACTTGCTTAATGTGAATTTATGATATTACATTTGCATTGTAATTCGATTAAAGAGGCTTAACAAAGATTTTTATCACAACTGTTTGCTATCTGAACTCAGAACTTTTTCTCTTCTCCCATATTTGACTTCAGTGATAGCTTTTTTTTAATGGGAATTTCCGGACCACTAACGGAATAAACGATGAACAAAGCGATAGACATTGACAAGTTAAGGGCGGTTGTCCTTTATGTCATCTCAAAATATCCTGCACGTGAAGTTGATTTTCACCTGCTTTTCAAAATTATGTACTTTGCAGACATGGAGCATCTCGCTGTGTACGGGCGTTCTGTTATCATTGAAGATTATAGTGCCATAACATACGGCCCTGTTCCATCATACTTTTTTGATGTACTTAAGAAAATGAGAAATCATAGTTTTGAAGCTGAAGTAGAGCCATTTATTAAAGCATTGAAGGTTAAAAATGAGATTATTATTGCTTTACAAGCACCTGATATGGAAGAATTATCCAATTCTGATATTGATTGTTTGGATTTTGCAATTGAAAAATTAAGAACCACAAACTTTGATGAGAGAACTGAGTTAAGTCATGGATTAGCTTATATAATAGCTTGGAATAAAACCAAGAATAACAGTTATCCCATCAGTAAATATGATATGGCCCGCGAAGGTGGAGCCTCTGAGGAGTTGATAGAAGAAATGAAAGAAATAGATATACTCTGCTCTAAACTTGCCTAATGACCCCTGGTTTTAATTTGGGGGATTCCCTTTCTGATTCCCAAAGAAATAGTATAATTGTACATGTTGGATCTGTTTTTCTGGCAAGGCTTACAGAAGATGATGGAATAACACCAAAAGATGGTGAACCTGATAGAAAGAAGTATATTGTTATTGTCGGCTTTGATCGAAATGGTGGTGCCGTTGGAGTTGTTTTAGTTGGATCACATATTAATTTTAATATCTCACAAAATAGGCATGGTGATGGATCGAAATTTTACTATCCTTTAAGTAGCAGCAGTTATCCAGATATATTTAATCATAATTCATTCGTTAATTGCAATCGTATAGTTCCACTTTCACAATCCAGAATTGTTGAAGAATGTCAGTATATTGGTTGTATTGAACAGGACGATTTGATTTATATCTTGAGAACATGTTTGGAATCGACAGTGCTTGAACCTAAAACGAAGACATTATATCATATTACAGATGAGTTGAGCAAGCTTGAAAGTGATGATAATTGAATTCAGGTATTGTGGACAATCTCATCCTTTAAGTTTAATATGTTGTTATAAATTGATACAAAATAGTTGCGAAACGCAAAGGCCCGTAAATCAATGATTTACAGGCCTTGTGTGTGGAGCGTAGGGGAGTCGAACCCCTGACCTTTAGACTGCCAGTCTAACGCTCTAGCCAACTGAGCTAACGCCCCTCTTCTTTGGGGATTGCAAATTTATAATATTTTCCTGATTACAAAAGAAATATTTTTGCAATTCTTTTGCATCTTTGCACTGTCAGGAAACGGGTCAGGCTATGGAAAATATGCGATTGTTTGTTGCAATAAAAATTGAACCACAGGAGTTGTTTACATCCACCTACAATTTTTTGAGACAGGCACTGGACTTCAACATCATTAAATGGATTGATCCTGAGCACATTCATTTAACACTAAAATTTATAGGCAATACCCATCCTGATGAAGTACCCCGGATACAGGAAGCCTTGACCAATGCTTGTGATAAAATAAAACCTTTCCAACTAAACATCTCAAAAACCGGAGTTTTCGGCAGTCATTACAGCCCAAAAGTGATCTGGTTTGGGATTGAGCAAAATGATGTGCTGCAGCAACTCGCACGGAATGTTTCTTCCAATCTTGAAACGGCCGGGTTTCTGGGCGACCGACAAAATTTTGTCCCTCATCTCACCATCGGAAGGATCAGGGAGATAAGGGACAAGAAGTATTTTCAGCAATTAATGGGCAGGTTTCACGATGTTGAAATTCAAAAGCAGATTGTAACCGGTTTTAATCTGTACGAAAGTCAGCTATTTCGCGAAGGGCCTGTTTACAATGTAATTGAATCCTACGCGTTCTGATTTTCCGTTTGCAAAATTTCAAATCCTTTTTCTGCGCTCCGGTGCTTTTTCGATAATCTGATTTCAAGGATGTAATCCAGGATCAGGGCGATACCCCCGAAAAGGGAAACCAGCGAAAAATAAGCTGCTTCACGATCCATTGCACCGATACTGACCAGTATGTTGGCTATAATTAAACCCAGCCCGATGCCGGTAAATAACAGGCCGTATTTCAACGATGAGAAATCATCTGATTTCTTTTCAAAAGACATGGGGTCGAGTCCGCGATCGATCAATGCCATTCTTTCTTTTCTGCGGATAATCAGATAAACAATGCCATATAGGGTGGCAAAAATGGTGGCCGGAATCAGAAAATCGTTCATAGCTTTAGTTTTTATAGTTTCTGTTTGGTTCGTTGCATTTTTGACGCACAATCAGATTTTTGGTTACAAAAATTTTATTCCTGGTTATAATTTACTGTAAATTAGCCCATCTGTTTCCCAACCTTCATTTTTCATAGTAGTATGTAACCGATCTATTGTCTTTGCGTCAAAGATTTAACAATGATTCAGCCCGACGACCAACAGCTTATACAAAAGGTACTTGATGGCAATACCGCGACTTATACGGTAATTGTTGACAGGTATAAGGATCTGGTGTATTCGGTGGTGCTCAAAATTGTGAAGAACCACGAAGAAGCTGAGGAAACGGCGCAGGATACCTTTCTTAAGGCTTATCATGCCCTTTCAAGCTTTAAGCGTGAAGCGAAGTTCAGTACCTGGCTTTTCAGAATTGCCTACAACACCGCTATCTCAAAAACAAGGAAAAAGCAGATTACAACAACGGCAATTGATGATAAAATGATTGAGAATTACAGCACCGATGAAATAAAGGAAAATCTCGGACAACTTGACATGGAAGATCAGGTAAAGGTACTTCAGAAAGCCATACAGTTGCTGGGAAACGAAGACCAGTTGCTGATTAACCTTTTTTACCGGAACCGGCAAAGCGTTGATGAAATTGCATCCATAACAGGACTTAGTGATGCGAATGTAAAGGTCAAACTGCACCGTATCCGTAAAAGGCTTTATGTTGAGATGCAATCGCGTATAAATTCCGTGGTTCCCCAGATACGCAATTAATAACTAATTTTGCAGACATGAATATCAAACAGCATACAGAGCAGCCCGACGATCAGTTGTTATTTGACCTTTTCGGGAAAATGCCTCTGGAGAAAGCTCCTGAAGGATTTACCGAAGGCATAATGCAACAGGTATATTCCGGTTTTGAGCCCCTGGCAGAGTCTCCAGAGTATCGCAGACAAATGCTTTGGGCATATTTTGCCATTGGTGCTGCATTGGTTATATTCATTGTTATGTTTTTTGCCCAATTGCCTTTTCTTAAAATCAGTATCCCGACAGATCCGGAATATCTGCGTAATCTTTTACAGGTTGGATTAGGATTTTTTGAAGGTTTCACAAGGCTTATTTCCTACCTGAAAGGCTCATCAACCATGCTGATCATTTTCTTTTCACTTACCTTACTTCTAATCATTGAACGGATTTTCAGGCGGGGAGTTTTCAATAGCAATTTTTTCACCCTCTGAAAATAACCCATGATACCGGTTGAAATCAGTCAGTATCTCACTTCCTGGCTTCAGCGTGAGATTTCTTTTTCAACCAAAATTATTTCAAGCGCACCTCTTGGCGGTGGATCGATCAATGAAACGTTCCGCATCGGGACTACTTCAGGTCCTTTGTTCATAAAATTCAACCAGGCTAAGCGCTACCCGGGCATGTTTTCTACGGAAGCAAACGGCCTGGCTATTCTCGAAAAAGCCGGATATATCAGGGTTCCAAATGTTTTACATAGCGCTGAAACCGGCAATTTTGCATTTCTCCTGCTCGAATACATCGATGGTACTGTACCTGTAGGCAATTTCTGGCAAATATTCGGGCAGAATCTGGCCAGGCTGCATCGCCATACTTACGCTGCTTTTGGCCTTGATCATAACAATTACATTGGCTCACTCAAGCAAAGCAACCATAACCACCCTTTATGGATAGAATTCCTTGTAATGGAAAGACTCCAGCCTTTGGTAAGAATGGCTTATGATTCAGGGTTATTGGATGGTCAGGATGTGCGGAGAATGGAAATGCTTTATAAAAAACTACCTGAAATCCTTCCTATTGAACCTCCTTCTTTGATTCATGGAGATTTGTGGAGTGGTAATTATATGGTGGGAGCTGATGGTAATCCTTGCATCATTGATCCGGGAGTTTACTATGGACACCGCGAGATGGACATGGCCATGAGTAAGCTCTTCGGCGGATTTTCTAAGGAGTTTTACCGATCATACAATGAAGAATATCCGTTGGAAAAGGGCTGGGAAAAGCGTGTGGAACTCAATCAGCTTTATCCGTTACTGGTTCATGTAAACCTTTTCGGTGAGGGATATAGCCGGCAGGTGAAACAGATTCTGAAAGACTTTCAGTAGAAAATTGATTGCTTAACTTATTTCACTTTACCTTCCCTGCGTTCTTCCCACAATTGTTTAAAGTTTCTTTCGCTCATTTCAGGCCATTGCCTGCGCGATCCCCAGGCTTTGGCGAACACCTTGTTAAGAACCAGGTTTTTTATCTTACTACTGCCCGTATCCATCCATTTACGGTTGAGCATAATGGTTTTCCAGCTATACATTGAAACGGCATCTAAAACCGAATAATTCCCCTGTTTGACACTATCGTTGCGATTGTATAGTAAAAGTTCGTGCAAATTAATTTTTACAGGACAAACTTCTGTGCAACTTCCGCAAAGCGAAGAAGCAAAGCTCAGGTGTTTGTAATCGTTCATTCCCTTGAGCCATGGTGTAATTACAGAACCAATAGGTCCTGAATAGGTGGTGCCATAAGCGTGGCCACCGATGGTTTTGTAAACAGGGCAGGTATTCAGGCAGGCTCCGCAGCGGATGCAGCTCAGAGCGCGCCGTTGATGTTTACGCGCCATTACTTCGGTTCGTCCGTTGTCGAGAAGAATCACATACATTTCTTTAGGACCGTCGGTTTCACCATCCTGTCGGGGGCCACTGACAATGCTGTTATAGGCTGTGACATTTTGTCCGGTACCATGCGTGGCAAGCAACGGCCAGAATAAATCGAGATTTTTGAATGAAGGAATCACCTTTTCTATCCCGGCTATAACGATGTGTACCCTTGGAAAAGACATACTCAGCAACCCGTTACCCTCATTTTCTGACACGCAAATGGAACCTGTATCAGCCACAATAAAATTTGCCCCGGTAATCCCCGCATCCGCAAAGAAAAACTTTTCGCGAAGTAAGTTGCGCACATAGGCCGTAATTTGCTCAGGTGAGCTGTTAAGCGGCATTCCATACTTTTCGTTGAAGAGCCTTGCAACATCTTCTTTCGATTTATGCATGGCAGGTGTTACAATGTGGTAAGGATGTTCACCCGCCAGTTGCACGATAAATTCACCCAGATCGGTTTCAAGAGATTCGATTCCTGATTTCTCAAGGTGTTCATTCAGCTCAATTTCTTCTGAAATCATGGTTTTTGATTTCACAACCCGCGCAGCATTGTGGTTCGACAGGATTATGTCTATTTCACGCAATGCATCTGCGGCATCCTGTGCCCAGATAACCTTTCCTCCGTTTCGTTCAAAATTAGCCTCAAAATCGCCAAGGTTTTTTTCAAGATCGGCGATTGCCTTGTATTTTAAATGGGCTGCCCGCTGCCTGGCAAGTTCAAGGTTGGCATACTGCATTTTTCCCTGTTTCACAGCTTCATCGTACCGGTTTATATTAAAACCGATCTTTTGCCTGTGTTCCTGGTCAAGAGCTTTTTTTCCGGAATCCAGTTTAAACTTGTTATAGATTTCTGTCATAACGGGTTAAAGCAGATTGGAAATTTTATCAACCCGCTTTTGATGCCTGCCTCCCTCAAAATCAGTATTCAGAAATAGTTTCACCGCTTTCAAAGCTTCATCAAAATCGATGAATCGTCCGGGCAAAGAAAGTATATTTGCATTGTTGTGCCTTCGTGTCAGTTCTGCCTGTTCGCTGTTCCAGCATAAAGCACCTCTGACACCCGGATATTTATTGACCACCATGTTAACACCATTTCCACTGCCGCAAATTGCAATGCCCCGTGAATAAGTGCCTTCATTAACCGCTTTACCAAGTTTATGTGCAAAATCAGGATAATCCACACTCTCGGATGAATAAGTGCCTATATCTACTATGGAAAAACCCTGCGATGTCAAAACTTTTACCAAAAACGATTTCAATTCATAACCGGCATGATCACCCGCCAATGCCAAAGGTGTTGATTTATCCCACATTGTTAATAAAATTAGATGACAAATTTAATCATTAAACAAGCTTTTCAACGAATGGCTTTTATTATTAGCCACTTATAAAAATCTAAAAGATGAGCTAAAGATACACCACTTTAGTTTTCAGTTTATTAGATTTTGTTAACAGACATTTGTTAATAGGGCATTAATTTTGTTTGTAAGTTCTTATAAAGAAGCGGAATGAACAAATAAGAAATCAGCTTCCACGAACAATCTTCCGAATGCCTTTATTTGTGAGAAGAAATCAACAGTTCATCAACCGGATGATTTACTGATTTTAGATATTTTTACCTGTTGAAACAGAATTTTCAACCTTTTGTTAACAATTACAGAAGTCCTTGAAAACGTGAAAAGGATGTAAAATAAAACTGTTGATAACCCGTTGACAAACTGGTAAAACTGAATAATGCAAGAAAAATATTCAGTAACTTGTCAACAGAGTTAACAGCTCTCATTAATAGTAATGTTTATTTAAATAATTTATTATTAAAAACTGAAAACATGGAAGACCTTAAAATCACCCGTTCGGATATGCCATCCGATGTGGAGTTGATTTCGAAAATAAAGGCGTTGCAAAAAGAAAAAAATGCAGTAATTCTTGCTCATTATTACCAGGTACCTGAAATACAGGAGCTTGCCAATTTTGTTGGCGACAGTTTGCAACTTTCACAACAGGCAGCGAATACAAAGGCAAAAATCATTGTTTTTGCGGGGGTTCACTTTATGGCTGAAACCGCGAAAATATTAAGCCCCGGTAAAAAGGTTTTGCTGCCCGATCTGGCCGCCGGCTGTTCACTGGCCGATAGTTGCCCTCCGGAAGCCTTCAGAGAGTTTATTGAGGCACACCCGGGGCATAAGGTGATTTCCTATATAAATTGCTCAGCGGCCGTTAAAACCATGTCAGAGGTCATCTGCACTTCGAGCAATGCAAAGATGATTGTTGATTCTTTTGCTCAGGATGAAAAATTGATCTTTGCACCTGATAAAAATCTGGGAGCTTACATAAACAGCAAAACCGGACGCAATATGGTTTTGTGGGACGGAAGTTGCCATGTTCACAATCAGTTGAGCGATGAAAAAGTGATTCAGATGAAAATTGAAAATCCGGATGCCAAATTAATTGCCCATCCGGAATGCCGCGGACCCATTCTGGCATTGGCAGACTTTGTTGGTTCAACGGCGGCAATGCTTGAGTTTACAAAAGTAGATACCAATCAGCGTTACATTGTTGCTACCGAGGGCGGCATCATTCACCAGATGCAAAAGTCATCGCCGTCGAAGGATTTTATCGTTGTTCCGGCAGATGAAACCTGTTCCTGCAACGATTGTCCGTACATGAAAATGAACACGCTCCAAAAATTGTATCAGTGCCTGAAGAATGAAAAGCCCGAAATTATTATTGAAGATGATGTTATTGAGAAAGCCCGCAAACCGATTCTCAGGATGCTTGAAATTTCTAAAAAGGCGAAGTTGATAAAATAAAATCAGCCCCGTTTTGTTTGATTTGCTAATTTTACGGTATGCGAAAATTTGCTATCACTATGGCTCTCCTGATGGTTGCTTTTCTTCTGAAAGCACAGGAGAATGCTATTATACCCAATGGTTACAATAAATTTTATCATCCAAACGGGATAATTTCCAGCGAAGGGTCGATGCGTGACGGAAAGCCGGATGGATACTGGAAAACATACTGGGAAATCGGAGTTTTGAAGGCTGAAGGAAACCGGAAGAATTTTGAGTTGGACAGTATATGGAGTTTCTATGATGAATCAGGAAAAACAACGCTCCAGATTAGTTACCTGAATGGAAAAAAAGAAGGTATCCGCCGTACTTTCCGTGAAAATGAAATGGTGGAAGAAAACTTTTCGAACGATGTAAAACAGGGCCTAACCATCACTTATTTTCCGGATGGAAAAATAATGCGCACCATTCATTTCGAAAATGGCCTTGAGAACGGCCTTGCGAAGGAATATTCGCCCGATGGTACTGTTATTACCCTGATCGAGTATCGGCGAGGCTTTGTGGTGGACCGGGAAAATATAAACAGGCGCGACAAAAACAGGCTGAAACAAGGCCGGTGGAAATTCTTTTATCCTGACGGAAAGGTAAAAACTGAAGGCATTTACCGGGATGATAAGCGGAACGGTTATTTCAAGGAATACGATGATAAAGGGATGCTTACAGATGTTGGCAAATATGTGAACGATGTCAGGCAGGAAGAGGCTCCCGAACTGGTAAAACTGGATGTCCGTACAGATTATTACCCGACAGGGAAAGTTAAAACCGTGGCCAGTTACAAAGGAAACACGCCTGAAGGAATCCGACGGGATTATGCCGAAAATGGCCAGGTTACATCAGCCTTTACTTACCGGAATGGAAAAATTGTTGGCGAAGGTATCATCGATGACGAAGGGATTAAAGACGGCCCATGGAAGGAGTTTTACAATGACGGGCAATTGCTTTCGGAAGGTAGTTATCGTAATGGGAAAAGAATTGGGAAATGGCGTTTTTACCATCCGAACGGCAATCTTGAACAGGAAGGAAATTACAACAATCAGGGCAATGCTGATGGCGCCTGGAAATGGTATTACGACGATAATAGCCTTCTGCGGGAAGAAACCTATCTGAACGGGAAAATGGAGGGAATATTCACCGAATACGATGAAAAAGGGAAAATTATCATCCAGGGCGAATATATGGATGGCCTTGAAGAAGGTCTGTGGAAGTATCAACTTGGCGATCACCGGGAAGAAGGAACCTACCGGGGTGGAATGCGCAATGGAGAGTGGAAGTATTTTTTCGACGACGGGCAACTGGCTTTCCAGGGTTCTTTTATTGATGACAACCCCAATGGCCGTCATATCTGGTTCTGGCCTGATGGCAAGAAGAAAGACGAAGGCGAATACATCAACGGCATGAAAACCGGCGACTGGATTCAATACAACAACGATGGCAGCATTTTTATGGTGATTTCCTATCAGAACGGGATTGAAAAGAAATATGACGGGGTGAAGATAAAGCCGGAGTTTACGGAGTAGATGGCAGAAGTGAAGAGTGAAAAAAGTAAGAAATGAGTAGTGAGTAGTGAGAAATGAGTAGTGAGTAGTGAGTTGTGGGTAGTGGGTAGTGAGTAGTGAGAAATGATTTGATGGCTTTCAATATTTTTCGGTAGCTTTAAAAGTGACAACAATGGGAAAAATATAATCCGGCAACAGTTTAAGAAAAGTGTAATGGGATATATGGGATTTGGGCTTCAGAAATGGATTTACACAATGAAGCCAAGAAAGCCGTTTAAGAAAGGAAATAAGAAAGCCGGTTATGAAACCGTTGAATATTTTAATCCTCAAGAATATACACCGAGTGAAACTACAATAAATAACCCTGAAATCATTGAAGAAAGACTTAAAGAATCCAAAAAGAGAATTGCATTAAGTGTGCGTAAAGGAAGGATTTACAGTGTTTTGATTGTCATCGGTCTGATGATTATATTTGCGCTTGTTTATTTGGGTATAACAGATTATATGTCAAAATATCAGGAAAACTATGAAGTCGCTGTAATAACAACCACTAAAGAAGAACAAAATGCATTGGCAGTTTTTATTGAATCGGGCATATTACATCTGAAAAGCAACGAGATTGAAGATGCAATAACTGACTTTAAAGATGCTTTATATCTTGACCCTCAAAATAAACTTGCTTTATACAACATAACGCTTGCATTTTCCTTGGATTGTGAAATAAATGCGCGTAATTGTGAAGAAACATTTGAATATTATGAAAAACTTAAGAAACTTGATGAAAGATTAGTATCTGAAGAACTTGAAGTAAGAATGGTTGTAATTGAAGAAAAAATAAGAAAGAGACGGAAAGAATAAAATATCACTACGGCTAATGGATATATTAAATTTATTATTCGGACTCTTTATGATTGGAATAGGGTTTTTGGTTAATTTCCTCTTATAATTTTTCACTATTATCCGACTAACTTTCAGAACAAGAGATAAAGCCTTGTAAGTAATTGATAGTCAGTTGTTGGTTTTTGTTTTCAAAAAGTCACCCCCTTGTTAAAAAGCAAAACTGGTTTGCATCGTTGAAGGAGGAGACCCTCGTTTTTTCAGGTATTCTCGTTTAGTGCTGCGCAGTAATTCAAATACATCAAGTAAACTTATCAGGTGCATCCTGACTAAGGAAGCCACCACTGAAAATGCTTTCTTTGTATTGGCTTTCTTCTGGATTACGGTCATTAACAACTGCGCTATAAGAGTGCACCAGACTTGTGTGCGGATTGCATTTTCATTTTCACCATAAAAGTAATGGAGTTGGAAGTTTTGCTTCATTTTTCTGACATTTTGCTCAGGTGCACAATAGATGACCAGGCTGCCGCATCATACACATCCTGATCGTGCGGAAGGCCATTGCGCAGGCAGTAAATCAGACATGATAATTATGGGATTCAGACATTAGAAATTAGTCCCTCAATAAAGGTTTTTATAGCCCGAATGAGAATAACTTTCTTTGCGAAGCCTTGAAAAGGTTAAGGTTAAGGCTAAGGTTAAGGTTAAGGGTAAGGGTAAGCAGCTCCTAAGCATGATTCCACAACTTAATATTTACATCAGGCCCAATCACAACCCTGTCTGACTGTCTGACTAAACTCTCTTTTGAAACTGAAATGTCAGACAGGTAGGCTCAACCTCAAAGCTTCGGCTCCCCCGCATCCACTCCGTTTCTGCGGGGCAAGCTGCTCAGCTCATCGCCTCAACCTAAATCTGACCCTGAGTTACATAAGAGAAATTAGAAATCAGAACCCTTACTTCCACTTTATGGTTTCCAGCAAATGCTGAATATCGCCTTTGATAAAATCGATAACCGGTGCAAGGGAATCGTTGTTGGGAATTACGCTGAAGTACAACGCACCACGCAGGAAATGGCTGGTGCTGTCGGTAACATAAAACTGGTAGGGTGAAGCAGCTCCGGTACCCCGGATATCATAAGCAAGCCCGAATACCCTATTTTTATTATTGACTATCCGTATTTCTTCTATTGCGGAAGCTTTCGGAATATGTTTCATAACCAGCGAATGGGCATCTTCGGTAAAAGTATTCAGGTTATTATTGACTGGTTTGTAGCTGAGGTGCACCTGGCCTTTGAAACGGGGAAAGTCAATGTTAATCCAGTTGGCTTCGGCCGGTGCATGATTGTCCATTGTAATACTGGCATAAACAGGATATTCGAAGCTGTAGGGGAATATACTGTCGAGCAGGCGATACTTCCGCTCAGGCAAATCAATCCGAAAATAGCCGCCTGGCTTGGGTGTCGGAGTATCCCCGCATGCGTTCAGAAGCAGCAGGCCACAAAAAGCGAGTCCAATGAGCGGAAAACGAAAAGACACGGGTAAAAGGGATAATTTCATTTACGTAGATTATGTGATTTGCCGCTGATCAGACTTTTATATTGATCATATTTCATGATCAATGATAACGCGGATACGTTTGATTCGCCTCTTATCAACGGTTTCGGCCTGGAAAACGTATTGGTCGAACCTGAATTTTTCATTGATATCCGGAATTTTGCCTGCCAGTTCAAGCATCAGTCCTGCCAGGGTATCTGATTCCCCTTTTGCTTCTTCAAAGATGCGGTCTTCAATGCCAAGGGCTTTGCAAAAGTCATTAAGCAGTGTTTTTCCTTCGAAGATATAATTGTAGTCGTCTATTTTTGAGTAATGAATGTTATCGGTTTCGTTGTCGAATTCGTCGTTGATTTCACCAACAATTTCTTCGAGAATATCTTCAAGGGTTACAATGCCCGAAGTGCCACCATATTCGTCAACAGCCACAGCCAGGTGTATTTTTTTGACCTGGAATTCCTGCAAAAGATCTCCGATGCGTTTGTTTTCCGGAATGAAAAATGCAGGCCGTTGCAGTTGCTGCCAGTTGAAATCGTCTTCACGGTTCAGATGGGGTAAAAGGTCTTTTACATAAAGAATTCCGGTTACATTGTCGAAACTTTCGTGATAAACAGGAATTCTGGAATAGCCTGATTCGAGGATAGTTGCCATCAGGATATTGTAAGGCGTTTTATCTTCCACTGCGGTAACATCAATGCGTGGACGCATAATTTCACGAACCATGGTATCGCCGAATTTTACGATACCTTTCAGAATTTTCTTTTCTTCCTCCGGTGTTTTATTATCGGCAGTGGTAAGTTGAAGTGCTTCTGAGAGGTCATCAATGGATATATTATGGCCTTTTCGGGCTATCTGCCTGTCGATGATTGTGGTTGACTTTACAAGAAAAGAACTCAGAGGGTAAAATAACCTGCGCATTATCAGAATGGGCCGTGACATCAGGTGGGTAACGGTGATTGCATTCTGACTTGCATAAATTTTTGGCATTATTTCACCAAAAAGGAGGATAAGAGCGGTAACAACAACAACCTGTATAACGAAGCCAAGAAATGGGGAAGTTGAAAAATCGAAAAGCGCCGCCATAACAAAAGAGGAAATAATAACAATGGCAACATTTACGAAATTGTTGGCTATCAAAATAGTAGCTATCAGTCTTTTGGGTCTTTCCAGCAGGTGAAGGATGAGCTGGCTTGATTTTCCATGGTTGTTGCGGAGCTCGCTCAACTGTGTCGGATTAAGAGAGAAGAAAGCAATTTCGGAACCGCTGATTGCGGCTGATAGGGCAAGCAAAATGACCATTATCAGAAGGCTGGCAATTATTCCGGGAGTAAACGGGTTTGTGGAGATGTTGATCAGGATGTTCAACATCTGAAAAGAGGGCACAAGATCGGGGTCTTCCAAATCTGAAAATTTTTAAAGGCCTGATTTATAATACAGACGGTGCAAAGATAGTAAAAAGCAATGCAAAACTAAAAACAGGATATCCTGTTTTCATTTGGCTTGTTTAAAGACTACTTACTATTTGTATTCAAGTACTTCGATTTCACCCTTAATAACTCCAATGGCATTCATTGCCAGGGCGTCGATTTCATCTTCGTCCGGGTAGATGGCTATGTGAGAGATCTTATCAACTTTTTTGGTCAGGTGATTGGTAAATTCACGCTGGTGGAAAAGGTCGCCGGAAAGGATAATGGCGTCGGGTTTTCCATCAAGAACGGTACACATTGCACCGATTTCTTTGGCCAATTGATAGGCCATGGCATACATGATAAATGCTGCTTTTTCATCGCCTTCTTCAATGCGTTTTTCGATGGTATTCAGGTTGGTTGTCCCCAGATAGGCATACAAGCCGCCTTTGGCTGTGATCATATCTAAAAGTTCTTTCTGTGAAAATTTGCCACTGAAGCACAACCTGATAAGATCTCCGGTTGGCAATGTTGCGGCCCGTTCCATTGCAAATGGGCCATCGCCGTCGAAAGCCTGATTAACATCTACAACCCGACCCTGTTTGTGAGCCCCAACTGAAATTCCACCACCACCTGCGTGAACAACGAGCAGATTCAGATCTTCATATTTCCGGCTAATGGATTTGGCGTATTTTCTGGCAACAACTTTCTGATTGAGTGCATGAAAAACAGATTTACGTTCAAACAGCGGATGACCGGAAATCCTGGCAACATCATCCAGTTCATCGACCACAACGGGGTCGGCAATGATGGCCCTGGCGTTGGTCATCGCTGCAATGTCAGAAGCAATTATTCCACCCAGGTTGGTGGCGTGCATTCCCATTACACCATTCAGCAAGTCTTCGCGCATTTGCTGATTGACCTCATAAACGCCTGATTTAACCGGCTTGATCAATCCACCGCGCGCAACCACTATCTGAAGCTTATTTACATTGATGTCATTGTCTTTAAGCTCCTGAAGGATTGCTTTTTTGCGCATTTCCAACTGACCGGGAATACTTCCGCATGCAGCCAATTGTTCATCGGTATATTTGATGGTTTTCAGGAAACACATTTTAGAGTCTTTGTAAACTGCAATTTTGGAAGAGGTGTTTTTAGGGTTGATAACCAGAATTGTCCCGAGGGTCATATCGAATAGATTTTAATTGATTATGGATGTAAAATTAAGTAAGTTTCCCGGATAGATAAACAGGCCTGCAAAATCTTTGTTTACCGTTTACCGGGCAAGCAGGGCGACTATTTTCTCAAGATAGCGGGCGTCTGTTTCGTCGAATGAGTTGAGATCTTTGCTGTCAACATCGAGCACAGCGGTGATGTTGCCAGCTTTGTCGCGCACCGGAACAACAATTTCACTAAGTGACCGGGAGTCACAAGCTATGTGTCCTGGAAACAAATGAACATCGGGTACTATAATGGTTTTTTGCTGTTCAACCGAAGCCAGGCAAACGCCGCGCACTTCGAGTATCTGACAGGCTACCGGACCCTGGTAAGGCCCAACAATGAGCCGTTTACCATCAACCCTGTAAAAACCGCACCAGAAAAAATATTCCATTTTATTTTGAAGAATTGCAGCAATGGTTGCCATTGCTGCGGTTTGGTCGGGGGTCTTAACCAACAGATCGGCTATTTGCGAACTTAGCCTCAGGTAACGTCCTTCTTTTTTTCCTTTGTCCATGGATTTATAAACTTTCAGCGATAAATGTCCCAAACAATCAGAACGATTCAAAATTACGTAAAAATGTTAAACCCCAGGGAAAGCTTATTCCACGAAGTCCGCTAACCGGTCGAAATTCCGCTTTTACCGGGTTTATAAAAATGATACAATGCAAAAGAAATAGATATTGTTTTGGTTTTAAAGGTGAAATAATCAGGGCTTTTTACTAATATTTAGTACTTTTGCAAACCAAAAAAATAAACAAAAGGAATGTAGATAGAGATAATCATCTTCAAAAAAGCGGGAGGGTCCAATGATTGAAACCATTAAAATAGGTACACTAAAGTGGCATCATATACTTGACCCCACCGACGATGATTTACAATTTCTGAGAGATGAGTTCCACTTTCACCCCCTTGATATCGAAGACTGCCGCAGCCGGACCAACCAAAGGCCCAAGATCGATATTTACGATGACTACTATTTTCTTATACTTCATTTTCCTTATTTCGACCGTTGGAACCGTTTTCTGAAAGTGAAAGAAGTTAAGATTTTCTGGGGAAGCGATTATATTATAACCATCGGCAAATCTCATTGGGTTGTTAAAAACCTTTTCAACAGCGGCCGCGAGCCGGAAGATAATTACCAGGTAAGGCAGGTTGGAACAAGCGATGCCCTTCTTTATAAAATTCTGGAGCATTTGATGCTTGAATCACTTTCGTTACTTAGCAAACTTGGGGTTGAAGTGGATTTGATAAACCGCGACCTTTTCAGTAAAAAAGCCGAACGTACCATTGAACGAATTTCGCTCACCCGAAAAAACATCATCCTTGTCAACACTATTTTCAAGCCACAACTCAGGCTGTTTCATAAATTTGAATCAGGCGATATTGAGGGCTATGCTGAAAATATGGAAGAATACTGGGGCAATATCCTTGACTACTACCAGAAGATGTGGGATATGACCGAAGATTATCAGGAGATTGTGGAAGGACTTTCCAAAACATTTGATTCGCTTCAAACAAACCGTACCAACGAAATAATGAAGGTGCTGACCCTGATTTCATCGATACTGTTGCCCCTTACCTTTATTGCCAGCCTTTATGGGATGAATGTTGGCCTGCCCTTGCAGAACAATCCGTATTCGTTCATTCTGTTAATGGTTTTTATGGTTGCTCTTGCCGGCTCAATGATATTTCTTTTCAAAAAGAAACGCTGGATGTAATCGGCAATCCAATTAATTATTTAAAGCATGCAATTAACCCTTCAGAGCAATAAATCAGCTCAATTCAGACCGTAAATTACACGATTTCCATTCTGGTAGCTAACCTGGCGTACACAATTCCCTGTTAATTTCTTCTTTCGGGTTGGTGTTTGCGACATTTGGGTTTTGAAGTAACTGTGATAATCTTTCCTGATAAAGAACTAGTAATAAGGATTTTAGTTTCCGGAACCAGCTATTTGTCCTATCCTTTATACATAGAAAACATAATATCTCATTATTTAGATAGAATCTAAATTGACGAATTGAATAGATCAGAAACGGGTCTTTTGAATTGGATTTGCACCTCTTGTCAGGATAAAAATATTAATTTAAGCCGCTATAATCCATTATCATATTTATAATCAATGATATAACGTATTTTGATGCCATCTGGAGTTATTAACAATTGCACCCGGCAATTAACATGGATTTATTGTTGAAAACATTGCCAGATAAGGAAATCAGAAGAAATATTTAAATATTGGCAATGAATTTTTATTGGAAATAAATCGGAACCTAAAATCAGAAAAGTCATCTTAGAAAAATATGGTGCATTATCACCAGTTTGTCGTAACTACAATTTTTTTAGATTTTTAAGAATCTGATTAATAAATCATTGTAACACTCTCAGATTGATAAAAATTTTATTTTCACGACCTTATTAAAAAGAAAGGTAAGGGAGTGTCTTCTATCTGTTGTAAAATTTTTTTATCAGTTTGATGATAAAAATTTATAATTAACATTCTGATGTTTATAAGTTACAATAGTGTTAATAAATTATTAACTATGACCATGTTAATTTTACGAACAGTATGCCCATTATCTAATTCACAGGACTATGTCAGGAAAAGTACTTTTCAATTCACCACAGAGCCAGAATCATAGAGTATCAAAACTGAAAGTGATCTTTTCAGCAGTTTTGTTCTTTTTAACTATTGCCCAGCTTCAGGCTCAGAACTGTGCTGTCAATGCAAATGTTAATCAGTCGGTTTGTGCCAATGAAACGCTGACATTGGTGGGTTCGAAAGCGGGTTTATTTGCCGGTGCCGGTACAACCACATGGTCTCAGGTTGCAGGGCCGTCAGCCGTAATTGTGTCACCAAACTCATTAACGACAGAAGCTACAGGGGTAGTAGGTGGCTATTCCTACACCTTCCGGCTGTCAACCACCTGTTTGGATGGTTCATTGGTTTATGATGATGTAACTTATAATGTTTTGTCAATAACCGATGCAACTGCTGGTCCTGATCAATCCTCCTGTCCTGCTTCACCTGCCGGCACTCTTGCAGGCAATGTCCCCGGAGCCAATTCATCCGGGCTATGGACAGTAGCAGGAAATAATAACGGGGTAACCATCCTCAACCCAACCTCTCCGACTTCAGATTTTAATCTAGCAGCAGGACAAGGTCAAACGACCCTTCGCTGGACTATTACCCATGTAAACGGATGTTTGTCTTTTGATGATATGATAGTCACAAACATAGGAGGTGAATTACCGGTAAATGCCGGACCCAATCAGGTTTTGGGCAATTGCTATTCTTCAACACAATCTACCACGCTCACCGCAAGTTTTGGGGGTGATGGTACAGCCGGCCAGAATGGGGTGTGGACTGTTGTCAGTGGTCCCGGTATTCCGAATATTGCCAATCCAAACAACAGGATAACAGGTGTATCCGGACTTTCGGAAGGAGTCTATATTTTCAGGTGGACAGTTTCCGGTCCCTGTGTCAATGGTTCAGATGAAGTACAGGTAACGGTTCCTGCACCCACATCTGATGTAACATCGGCGATTATTATTGGAGGAAGTCAGATATGGTGCGATGGAAGGACATCAACAGTTCTTTCAGGGACACCACCCTATTACACCAATGAAACTGTATTGTGGCAGCAAACAAACGGTCCCGGAGGTGTAACAATCGAAAGCCCAACCAATCCGGTTACCAACATTACCGGCCTCGACGGGAGCAGCACTTACACATTCAGATATACCATAGTCAATAACGTTACTGCTTGTTCAAGTTCTGAAACAGCCACGGTTTCTTTTGCCATAGCACCATTTATCAATATAGTACCCGAACAGTTATTTGCAAGTTGTGGATCGGGCTCAATTTCTATTCCATTCACAGCCGGAGGATCCGGGATTACTCAGTGGAGCATTATCAGCGGGCCTTCAACACCTGCTTACCCGGTATTACCGACCGGCTATTTCAATGCAGGAAATTCACCACTGCTAATCACCAACTTGTCGGTACACGGCACCTATGTTATAAGTATAAGAAGGTTTTCCAATATTGGAATTACTTGTGAAACAGCTTTTGATGCTGTTTCTGTGGTTGTTTCGCAGCCGCCAACCCCATCAAATGCCGGTACACGACAGGTATTGGCTTGTAATGTATTTCAGACGGAACTTACAGGGAATGTGCCGCTTGTTGGTGCCGGAAGATGGTCGCAGGTGAGTGGGCCTGGGGTTGCCACGATTGCAGATCCAAATTCTTCAACGACCATGGTTTCAGATCTGTTGAACGGATTGTACCGTTTTCGCTGGATTATTTCAGGTGGACCCACCTGTCCGGCTAATCAAAATACAACATCTGTATTGGTTGCTGCGGTAACGCCAACACAGGCTAATGCCGGACCCGACCAGAATGTATGTATAGGAACACCGATATTTTTGTCTGCAAATTATCCGGTATTAAATGAATGGGGTGAATGGTCAGTTACACCGGATACTCCGGGACTGACTTTTTCGAATATCAATTCTCCGGTAGCAATGGTTACGGGTCAGTTAGCCAATACTATTTACACTTTTACGTGGACAATACATAATGCCTGCGGGAATACATCGGACGATTGCCTGATTAATACAAACAATACTGTAGGGCCAGTTTTATCTGAAGCAGGAGACGATCAGTGCCATATAAGCGGAACAACCTCAATCACACTTGACGGTAATGATCCTGCACCCGGAACCGGATTCTGGACAAAACTAACAGGACCATCGGCAACGATTACCGACCCGACTTTGTACAACACTGCTGTATCGGGACTGACCGATGGGAACTATACGTTTGAATGGGCTATCAGCAGTGGCGGATGTTTACCAACCCGTGATACGGTAATGGTTACCATTTCAGATCCGGTTACAACTGCCAATGCAGGATCCGATATTGAACTTTGCGGAACCTCAACAACACTAGTGGGTAACACCCCTTTAATAGGTACTGGTTTATGGACACAGGAAGGCGGCGCAGGAGGAGTAATCATTGCCGATCCGGCTTCACCAACCACCGGTATTTCAGGATTGACCGACGGGGTATATACTTTTTATTGGACAATTAGTAACTATGCCTGTTCACCCAGTGTTGACAGCGTTTTTATTTTTGTATCTTCTCCGGGTTCTGCAGCAGTCGCCGGGCCGGATCAGGATCTGTGTGCCCAGGCATCCACGACGATGGCAGCCACGCCACCGGCGATTGGCAGTGGTGTCTGGACTATTGTTACCGGGCCAAACACCCCCAATATAGTTAATCCGACATCACCAACAACTGTCGTTAATAACCTGGTAACCGGAACCTATACTTTCAGGTGGACCGTAAGCGGGGGTACTTTTTGCCCCACAACCTCTGATGAGGTTAATGTAAGTGTTAACCTGGCTGCCGATGCAGGTGCTGACCAGAGCTATTGCGAAGCCACCACCGCAGTTAACCTTACCGGTACGGTTTCAACAGCCGGTACATGGACACAGGATAGCGGACCAAACACGGCTATCATCACAACGACTTCTGCAAATACAGCAGTTGCATCCGGGTTGATAACCGGAACCTATGTTTTCAGGTTCACGATAACTACGCCCGGGTGTGAATCATTCGATGTGATGACCGTAACACTTTATCCGCCTGCCTCAACTGCTGTTGCCGGCTCTGATCAGGATTTGTGCGATGCAGCCACTTTTTCGCTTGATGGCAATACGCCGGCGTTTGGCACCGGCACATGGACAAAACTTGCCGGACCAGGGTCTGGTACTTTTATACCTGATGCCAATACACCCAATGCCACTTATACCGGTGCACTGCCAGGGGTTTATGTTTTTGTATGGACAATTTCCAATGGTAATTGCAGCAATGGAGATCAGGTGCGCATTGAAAATTCAGCTTTACCAACCACCGCAAATTCCGGGCCCGATCAAACGCAGGTATGTTCAGACCAGGCAATCATGGCAGCCAATCTTCCGGCAATCGGTGTCGGTAACTGGACACAAATTAGTGGTCCCAATACTGCCAATATACAATCGGTCATTCTTCCGAATACGATTATTGACGGAATGATCCCCGGAACCTATACTTTCAGGTGGACAATCACCAATGGAACAATCTGTCCTGCAAGTTTCGATGAAGTTGAAATTACCGCTTTATTAACACCAACCCCGGCCAATGCAGGAGCCGATCAGTTGCTTTGCAATCAGATTTCGGCTACCATGGCAGCTACGCCTGTTGTTATCGGAACAGGTGCATGGGCGCAGGTTAGCGGGCCCAACTCGGCAAACTTTGTGGTTGCTGCAGATCCCTTAACTGCAGTAGATAACCTTATAAACGGAACTTATATTTTTGAATGGACAACTACCGAGGGTTTTTGTACCTCTGTTGATCAGGTCACTGTCCAAAACTATGCCCTTCCAACAATTGCCGATGCCGGAACCGACCAGGACATCTGCTTGTTCAGTTCGCTGACACTTTCGGGCAATACACCAATTTTTGGAACCGGTGGATGGACACAAACATCCGGCCCTATCCCGGTTAATATTTTATCCCCCAATTCGCCTGTCACTTCAGTTATTGGTGCTTTATCGGGCACATATACTTTTGACTGGACCATTAGCAATGGCAGTTGTCCCCCGAGTACCGATGAAGTTACGGTTGTGATCAATGATATTCCTGATCAGGCACTGGCCGGCCCCGACCAGAGCTTATGTAATACTGATAATACTATCCTGAATGGGAATAACCCAACAATTGGCACCGGCACATGGTCGCAGCTAGATGGGCCAAACTCAGCAACAATTGTTGATCCTTTGGACAGGCAGACCCAGGTGACAAACCTGATTGCCGGAACCTATGAGTTTGAATGGGAAATTGCAAACGGATCCTGTACTTCGGCGGATATTATGCTTGTTGTGCGTCATCCGGATATCAGTGTAACCGGACCATCGGATGCAACCATTTGTAATGGCGGCACCCAAACGCTTACCGTTATAGCCAGTGGTGGCATAGGAGGATATACATATCAATGGGAGTCGAGTGTTAATGGAAACATTCCCTGGAATACAATATCAGGCGCAACTTCTGCATCCTACACCACACCGGCACTGGCTGCAGATCAGTATTACCGCTGCCTGGTTACGGCCAGTTGCGGCTTCACTTATTCTTCAACCGCTCATGTAACAATAGTTCCTGATCCGGCAATCACTTTACAGCCAACAAGTATTACAATATGCAGCGGTACCACAACGGTTTTATCAGTAACCGCTACCGGTGGAACCCCGGCACTGAATTACCAGTGGCAGAGTTCGCCCAATGGAACATCGGGATGGGTGAATGTAGGATCTAACAGTCCATCCTATACTACTGTATCCTTAGCCCAAACGACCTATTTCAGGGTAACTGTAACGGCTACGGGCAATGGGTGCAATCCGGTTACTTCGAATGTTATAACAGTAAGTGTTCCCCGTATCACAACCCAGCCCATATCCTCCACCATTTGTACCGGAGGAATTGTGAATGCTCTTACCATTGCCGTTGATGCAGGAAGTTCAACCCTTGCTTATCAATGGCAGAGTGCCACAGCCTTAGCCGGGCCCTACACAGATGTTACAGGTGGAAGTGGTGCAAATTCTGCTTCCTATGTCACAGATGTTTTAACATCGACCACTTATTTCAGGTGTGTGGTTACGGTTACTTCACCCAATTGTGCCGATCTGATTTCGAATGTGGCTACCATCACGGTAGTTCCCGATCCAACTATCAATACCAATCCGACAGGAACTACCATTTGTGTCGGCGGGACCCACACCCTTAGCGTTGCAGCCACCGGAGGTACGCCATCCTTAAATTACCAATGGCAGAGTTCAACAACAGGTGGAGCTCCGTGGACCAATGTAGGAACCAACAGCCCCAATTATACCACAGCAGCACTGGCAGTAACCACTTATTACCAGGTTTTGGTTTCAGCAACCGGAAATGATTGTAATACAGCTACATCAACCGTTGCAGAAGTTACCGTGGTGCCTGATCCGACTATCTCTGTGCAGCCAGTCGGGGCAACTATCTGCAATGGCGGAACGCACACAATGAGTGTTACTGCAACCGGTAATGTTCCTCCGGGCACATTGAATTACCAATGGGAAATTTCAACAACCGGCGGGGCACCATGGAACGCGATCGGAACAAACAGCAATACCTATACAACCGCAATTCTTGCTGCTACCAGCTATTACAGGGTAATTGTAACCCAGGTAGCTTCCGGTTGCAGCACTACTTCGGTAACGGCCCAGGTAACTGTTGTGGCGGATCCAAACATAACAACCCAACCATTGAGTGCAACGATATGCTACGAAGGTACTCATACAATGAGTGTTGTAGCTGCAGGTGGAACGCCTTCACGAACCAATCAGTGGCAAATATCAACGGTTGCTGTCGGCGGACCCTATACTGACATATCCGGAGCAACCGGTACATCATATACAACCGATGTTTTAACAGCAACTACCTGGTATAGGGTTGTCGTTTCTGCATCAGGTGTTGATTGTGCCACCGCAACTTCAAATGTTGCAACTGTTACGGTAGTTCCCGATCCAACTATCAACACCAATCCGGCAGGAACTACCATTTGTGTCGGTGGAACCCATACTCTTAGTGTTGCAGCCACCGGTGGTACGCCATCCTTAAATTACCAATGGCAGAGTTCAACAACAGGCGGAGCTCCGTGGACCAATGTAGGAACCAACAGCCCCAATTATACCACAGCAGCACTGGCAGTAACTACTTATTACCAGGTTTTGGTTTCAGCAACCGGGAATGGCTGTAATACAGCCACATCAACGGTGGCAGTAGTTACTGTGGTACCTGATCCGACTATCTCAGTACAGCCGGTCGGGGCAACTATCTGCAATGGCGGAACGCACACAATGAGTGTTACTGCAACCGGTAATGTTCCTCCTGGCACAATCAATTACCAGTGGCAGATAAGCAACAATGGAACAAGTGGTTGGACAGCTATCGGATCAAACAGTAATACATACACCACGACTGCGCTTGCAGCAACACGTTATTACAGGGTCATAATTACCCAAACCGCTTCGGGATGCAGCACTACCTCGGCCAATGCTCAGGTTACCGTAGTTGCCGATCCGGCAATCACAACCCAGCCGGTTGGTGCTTCCATCTGTTTTGGAGGAAATTATTCGATGACTGTTGTTGCTTCAGGGGGAACCCCGTCGTTGGATTATCAATGGCAGATTTCAACTGCAGGCGCAGGTGGTCCATGGTCAGATCTTGTTGGTGAGACCGGGACAGGTTATACAACACCTGCCTTAACTGCAACAACCTGGTATCGGGTTGTGGTTTCAGCAACCGGGGTTGGATGTGCTACAGTTAATTCGAATGTTGTGGCAGTTGTTGTTGAAGGCGACCCACAAATCACGCTGCAGCCCGTTGGTGCTGAGATCTGTAATGGTGGGAATCATTCAATGAGCATAACTGCTACGGGAGGAACCCCCTCTCTGAATTATCAGTGGGAGAGTTCAACAATAGGGTTGGGTGGTCCCTGGACACCAATAGTCGGGGCAAATACCGATGCATATACAACGCCGGCTCTGCTGGTAACAACATGGTATCATGTAGTTGTGACCGCTCCGGGCAGCGACTGTAATACGACCATTACGAATGTGGCAGAAGTAACTGTTGTGCCGGATCCGGCTATTTCAGGTCAGCCGGCAGATATTACTATATGTAGTGGTACAACCACAACTTTAAGTATGACCGCGATAAACGGAACGCCTTCTCTCGACTATCTCTGGGAAACATCAGCCAACGGGACTTCCGGATGGACAACGGTTGGGGGAAACAGTAATTCCTATACAACAGCTTCATTAACGCAAACAACCTATTACAGGGTTTCTGTATCGGCAACCGGTAACGGTTGTAATGCGGTTACATCGAATGTGGCAACTGTCAGTGTCCCGAGAATCCTTACCCAACCTGTCGGGGCAGAAATATGCTCAGGCGGTTCACACAATATGTCGGTTTTGGTTGAAAGCGGAAGTGCAACCCTGGGCTACCAGTGGCAGTTCAGCGATTTTGATTGCAATTCCGGATGGTCGCCGATAGGTGGGGCCATTACCAATACCTATACAGCCTCGATTCTCCCTCCTGTTGGGACACGATACTATCGCTGCGTAATTACTGTTTCCTCGCCCAATTGTGCAGATCTGGTATCAAATTGCGTTGCAGTGGTCGTTGTAGCTGATCCAGCCATTACACTTCAACCGGCTGGCACAACCATCTGCGCAGGCTCAACCCACACAATGACGGTTACGGCAACCGGTGGGACCCCATCATTGAATTATCAGTGGCAAAGCGCATCTGCACTGGCTGGCCCTTACAGTAATGTTATAGGTGGAGCCGGTGCCAATACTGCCATTTACACCACACCGGCATTGAGTACGACAACTTATTATCGGGTGATTGTTTCTGCATCCGGAACAGCATGTAATACTGTTACATCCACGCCGGTCAGTGTTGTTGTTAATGCAACACCAATAGCCAATGCCGGAGTAAATGCCGCAATTTGTAGTATTGGCACCTATGCCCTGTCAGGCGCAACCGCATCGGGATATACCAGCCTTCTCTGGTCAACATCCGGAACGGGAACATTCAATAATCAAACAGCGCTGAATCCTATTTACACGCCAAGTGGTGCTGATATAAGTGCAGGCTCCGTAATTCTTACCCTTACAGCTTTTGCCAATGCACCCTGTGTGAACGCTGTAAGCCAGATGACACTTACCATTTCGACCAATCCAACAGCTTACGCCGGAACTGATGTAACT
>JBBQIQ010000008.1:0-53351 GCA_038325075.1 Bacteroidales bacterium
GCCTGAGTGCCGCATTTTCATTCATCATTCAGCACAAGCGTTGTTGCGGTGTATCGAAGGCCGGTGCAGGGTGGCTTCGATACATTTTGCATTTACCCCTTTACATTAAGGTAAATTCAAAAATTGCAAAACACTCAGCCACCCAATATTTTTGTAGCCTGAGTGCCAAAGTCTAATTCTTTCAAACAGCACAAGCGTTTGTTGCGGTGTATCGAAGGCCTGGTGCCTGAGTGCCGCATTTTCATTCATCAATCAGCACAAGCGTTTTTTGCGGTGTATCGAAGGCCTTACCTCTTCACATACTGCTTCTCATAGTACTTCTGATAATCCCCCGAAGTAACATTGTTGAGCCATTCTTCATTACCAAGGTACCAGTCAACGGTTGCCTCAAATCCTTCCGTAAACTTAACGGTTGGTTCCCATCCAAGTTCATTCTTGATTTTGGTGGCATCTATGGCATACCGAAGATCGTGGCCGGCACGGTCTTTAACATAAGTGATCAGTTTGGCTGAATCACCGGGCGCACGGCCTAACTTATGATCCATTATCTCGCAAAGCTTCCGGATCAACTGAATGTTTTGCCATTCGTTGTTTCCGCCTATGTTGTAAGTTTCGCCAGCTACTCCCTTGTGATAGATCAGATCGATGGCTTTGGCATGGTCTTCAACATACAGCCAGTCGCGAACATTCTCCCCTTTTCCGTAAACCGGCAGAGGCTTGTTGCTGCGGATGTTGTGAATAAACAGCGGAACCAGCTTTTCAGGAAACTGGAACGGCCCATAATTGTTGGAGCAGTTCGAGATTACTACCGGCAAATGGAAGGTGTGAAAATAGGCCCTCATCAGGTGGTCGCTGCTTGCCTTGCTGGCTGAATAAGGGCTGCGGGGGTCGTAAGGGGTGGTTTCCACGAATTTACCTTCATCACCTAACGAACCATAGACTTCATCTGTAGAAATATGGTAGAACCGCTTCCCTTCAAAATCATCTTTCCAGATCGCTCTTGCTGCATTCAAAAGGTTAACAGTTCCCACGATATTGGTCATAATAAATTCCATGGGATTGGAAATTGACCGGTCAACATGCGATTCGGCTGCCAGATGAATGACCCCGTCGAATTTGTATCTTTCAAAAAGCTGCTGCATGGAAGTTCCATCGGTAATATCACCCTTTTCAAAAACATAGTTGGGCAGTTTCTCAATATCTTTCAGATTGGCCAGGTTACCGGCATAAGTCAGCTTATCGAGGTTAACAATACTATATTCAGGATACTTTTTTACGAATAATCTGACAACATGTGAACCGATAAAGCCGGCACCCCCGGTAATTAGTATGGTTTTCATAATCTTCTTTTATAGTTTGAACATTGTTCTTATTTCCTGCCGGCCAGTGCCTGCTCCCATTTCCACGCAGAACGCATCATTTCATCCAGGCTTTTCTCTGCCTTCCAGCCAAGTTCCTGATTGGCAAATGAGGTGTCGGCCCAAACCTTTTCTACATCGCCGGGGCGACGCCCAACAATTTTATAGTTCAGTGACTTGCCACTAACCTTTTCAAAGGAGTTTATTACTTCCAGCACACTGAAACCGTTACCAGTGCCCAGGTTAAAGATCTCAAAATCTGATTTACCCTTGTTCCCGATCATACGGTTTACAGCAACCACATGAGCTTTAGCGATGTCAACCACGTGAATATAATCACGCACAGCAGTACCATCAGAGGTATTATAATCAGACCCATAAACGTTGAGCGACTGCCTCAAACCGACGGCTGTCTGGGTTATGAACGGAACCAGGTTGTTCGGGACACCCAGGGGCAATTCCCCAATCAAACCCGAATCGTGCGATCCGATCGGGTTAAAGTATCGCAATGCAATGTTCTTAAGGCCGTAAGCTTCAACCGCGAAGCGGATTATTTGCTCTGACATCTGCTTGGTGTTGCCATAAGGGGACCAGGCTTCTTTGATGGGCGATGTTTCCTTAACGGGAAGTTCGTCGGGCTGGCCGTAAACCGTGCATGAAGAGGAAAACACCAGGTTTCTGATCCCGAAATCTTTCATGCCCTGCAAAACATTGATGAGGGAGTCAAGGTTATTGCGGTAATACATCAATGGCTCTGCCATCGATTCTCCAACAGCTTTATGAGCTGCGAAATGAATAATCCCATCCAGATCGGGATGTCCCGCAAAAAAAACATTCGTCTTTTCGCGGTCTATAAGATCTATCTGGTGAAATTCAGGCCTGACACCTGATATTTCAGTGATCCGGTCAACCACACCGGCATGTGAGTTGGAAAGATTGTCAATGATCACAACCTCAATACCCTGATGTTGCAATTCAACCACAGTGTGCGAGCCAATATAACCGGTTCCGCCGGTAACCAAAATTTTCATGTTATTGATTTAAGAATTAATCTTCTATTTTCATGACTTTCCCGTCATGGATCTGATAACGCTCCTGACTTTCGGGACAAACTGCAATCCCTGTTTCATTGAAATTCAGACGATGACCAAACTCGCTCATCCAGCCTACCTGCCGGGCCGGATTGCCAACCACCAGTGCATAAGCCGGCACTGTGCGGGTAACTACGGCCCCGGCGCCGATAAAAGCAAATTCGCCAATATCGTGGCCACAAACAATGGTTGCGTTGGCTCCGATTGAGGCCCCTTTCCTGACTATGGTTCGGGCATACTGGCCTTTCCTGACAACAGCGCTTCTTGGATTTGTGATGTTGGTAAAAACCATCGATGGGCCAAGGAACACATTATCCTCACAGATAACGCCGGTATAAATAGAAACATTGTTCTGAACCTTAACATTGTTGCCTAAAACAACCCCGGGCGAAACCACAACATTCTGCCCCAAATTACAGTTTTCGCCCAGTTTGCTGTCGCCCATAATATGCGAGAAATGCCATATTTTAGAGCCTTTCCCGATTACACAGCCTTCATCTATCAAAGCTGTTTCGTGTGCATAATATTCATTTGTCATGGTATTGTTTTTAAGAATGTTATTCTTCCGGTTATTAAGAAACCGGCGCTCTGGTTTAAGCTATTTGTGCAACCGGTTATTTATTTTCAAATGTAATGAATTGTTACTCTATTTCATAATAAAAGAGCCGAAAGTATTTGCGGCTCTTTTATTGACAAGTTATGGGTGCTATACTTCGAAGAACTCCAACACCGATTTGGTTATATAAGAAAGTTGCTCTTCGTCAAGTTCTGTGTGCATCGGAAGTGAGATGACTGTCCGGCAAAGGTGTTCGGTAACCGGGAAATCGCCCTCTTTGTAGCGCGGATCGAGATAGGCTTTTTGCATGTGAAGCGGAACCGGATAATAAATCATAGCAGGCACTTCTTTCTTCGCCAGGAATTCCTGGAGTGCATTGCGGTCGGTGCCATTCGTTACGAGCGTATATTGATGAAAAACATGGGTCGAACGCTCAAACCTTACGGGTATTTTCAGATTGGGATGATTCCTGAAGGCATGGTCATAAAAGTCGGCAGCCTTGTAACGGGCCCGACAGTATTCATCCAGCCTGGCAAGTTTTACCTTAAGAACAGCAGCCTGAATACTGTCGAGCCGGCTGTTTACACCAATGTAGTCATGGAAGTAACGCACAACCATCCCGTGGTTAACCACGGCACGAAGTTGTTTGGCGAGTTTATCGTCGTTGGTAAAAATAGCGCCGCCATCACCATAGCAACCTAAGTTTTTACTTGGAAAGAAAGAGGTACAGCCAACATGGCCAATGGTTCCTGCTTTTTTACGGGTTCCGTCGGCATAGAGGTAGTCGGCCCCAATGGCCTGGCAGGCATCTTCAATGATAAACAGATTGAACTCTTTCGCAATTTCGAGCATCGCATCCATATCGGCACACTGACCGAAAAGGTGAACCGGCACAATGGCTTTGGTTTTGGGTGTAATTGCCCGGCGCACCGAGGCAGGATCAATATTGAAGGTATCGGGGTCAACATCAACAACCACTGGCGTGTATCCCAGCAGGGCAATAACCTCAGCGGTAGCGATAAAGGTAAAATTGGTTGTAATAACTTCGTCACCAGGCTGAATGCCCAAAGCCATCATGGCAACCTGCAGGGCATCGGTGCCATTGGCACAGGGAATTACATGCTTAACACCAAGATACCTTTCAAGGTCTTCCTGAAATCCTTTAACGGCAGGCCCGTTGATAAAGGCCGTTGAGTTTATAACTTCATGTATGGCCTGATCGATTTCAGGCTTAATTTTTTCGTATTGACTTTTCAGGTCAACCATTGCAATCTTGTTCATCTGCAAAGGGTTTTGTTGTCTTTTTATTTAGATTAGTAAGGCCTGGCAGGTAATACCTGACTTTGGGCGGGCAAAGATACAATTATTCGGCGTGCCGAAACAGGCGGGGTTAACCATAGTAACGCGATATATCGTTTCAAATTGCTCATCTTAAGTTTAACCCCATGAGGATGTTTTACCGCGAATTGCTTACAATTTCCTAATCGATTAAGCGATTTACTTTTTTAAGTCGCTCAATTTGGGTTTAACCATATTTAGTAAACCGATTCCCATTTCGGGTTGCTCAAATTCATATATTTGCCCCGACAAAAACAGGAGCTGCTTTTCACTCAAAAGCTGCCCGATCAAGTGGTCTATCTCCATGAAAACCCGGTTCATCTTAATTCTTCTCATCGCACTGCTATCTGTTACCGATCTAATTGCGCAAAAAAGCATCAAGGATTCAGTAATATTTACCAATCTGATTTCTGCAAATTATGCCCTGCAATTCCCGGGAGGTGACCTTTCGGAGCGCTTTGGAATGAACTCACATGTGGGTGCCGGCTATTTGATGAAGACCCCTTCAAATTGGGTCTTTGGCGTAGAGGGGAATTTCTTATTTGGCAACCAGGTAAATGATAAACAGAATATCCTCGACCTGATTGAAACCTCAGATGGAAATCTAATTGACATGGAAGGCACTTATGCCGATTACAACTTCAATGAACGTGGGTTTTCCGGCTTTGTTAAGGTCGGTAAAGTTATTCCTGCCTGGGGTCCCAACAAAAACTCGGGAATCTTATTCACCCTTGGAGCGGGCTTTCTTCAGCATAAAATATTCATAGAACACAAAGATAAAACAGCCCCGCAGATTACCGGTGATTACCTGAAAGGCTACGATGAACTGAAACGCGGATTTGCTTCAAATTTATTTTTAGGCTATCTTTATCTGGGAAATCAAAATAAAGTAAACTTTTTTGCCGGATTGGATGTAACCGTAGCTTTTACCGGACATGTGAGGCCATACTCCTTCAACCAGATCAGCTATAACAGCGGGAAATATACCGATCTCCTCACCGGGATAAAAGTTGGCTGGATCATCCCGGTTTACAGGCGGGCCCCAAAAGAGTTTTATTACTATTGATTTTATTCATAACTTCGAATGCTCAAAAGTATTTCAAACCCGATGGCATGAGGCTTATATACAGCTCCGGTATCTCTTTTTATTACCTGTTCCTGAGAATAGCCGGGCTGTATAGCATTAAGGCCAGGGCCTGGCACTATGGCCGTAAGGACCTGTTTGATAAACTGAGCGAAGTTTTTACAGCACATTATGCAAGTGATGATCCCGCACCTGTTGCCTGGTTTCATTGTGCTTCACTGGGCGAGTTTGAACAGGGCCGGCCTGTGATTGAGGCATTCCGCGCTAAATTCCCTGGCCACACCATCCTCCTCACTTTCTTTTCACCTTCAGGGTATAATCATAAGCAGCAATACAAGGGTGCTGATCATATCTTTTACCTCCCCATTGATACCATGATCAATGCCCGCAGGTTTGTCGCCATCACCAGGCCTCAGTTCGCCGTTTTCATTAAGTATGAGTTCTGGTTCAACTACCTGAACGAGCTTTTCAAACATCATATTCCGGTTTTTACAGTGTCAGCCATTTTCAGGCCAAATCAACATTTCTTCAAGGGATATGGCGGTTGGTTCAGAACACATTTAAGAAAAATAAACAGGGTTTTTGTTCAGGATCCAGAATCTGCGGAATTGCTTGAGATGATCGATGTTAAGAATGTTACCGTGAGCGGCGATACCCGTTTCGACCGGGTTACGGCAATCAAAGCCATTCAGCAGCCTTTTCCCCACATCGACCGTTTTACCAGCGGGCAGCATGTGGTGGTTGCAGGCAGCACCTGGCCCCCCGACGATCAGTTGCTTTTTTCCCTACAGGAAAAGACCGGCGACCAGATAAAATTCATCATCGCGCCGCATGAGATAAACCTGACCTACATACATGAACTTGTTGCCAAACTTGGCGATAAAGCTGTGCTGTATAGTGAAGCGCCGGGAACTGACCTCGGTAAAAAGCAATTTCTGATCATTGATTCTGTTGGCATTCTGTCGCAACTTTACCGCTATGCCAGCATTGCTTACATCGGAGGTGGCTTTGGAACTGGCATCCACAATACGCTGGAGGCTGCCGCTTACGGCGTTCCCATCTTTTTCGGACCCAATTATCAGCGGTTCAGGGAAGCACGCGAAATGACAGAAGCCGGCCTGGCGTTCTGTGTGCAGAATTCAAATGAACTGACACTGGGAATCATTGGACTACTTTCAAATCAATCACACCTTGAAGAGGTATCGCATAAAGCCGGCGAATATGTGCGTTCGAAAACCGGGGCAACCACCATCATCATTGATGAGCTCAGCAGGCAGATTTACAGCGGGCAGATTCAGTAAGATTACGCACTCAACAAAAAGTAATTCCGGCTAAATCAATTCCCTCACCACCTGGGTAGGGTCGTCGAGTTTGAATACCACCAGTGCCAGTTCCGGACCATTGTGCGCTGCAGAAAAAGAGAGGGTACGCCCGAACTGCTGTTTCCAGAAACCTGTAATAGCAGCCGACTCATGAATATGGCCATGCAGGGTAATGTATGGTTGTTTTTGTTCGATAAACCGCTGAATGGCGATACTGCCGACATGAACATCCAGCGGCACATGGTCCACCATTTTACCATCGAGTCCGGCCCTATCGAGGTACGACTGGTAAGGTGGTGAGTGAAATAAAAATACAGCCTTCTCCATGGGTGCATCCTTTGTGAGCGTTTCCAGGTCGGCCTGAATGGTGGAATATTCGGTATCGTAATCGGGTTCAACAGACCTGTAACCTTCGGTGGGTGGAATACTGCCGGGATCGACGAACCGCGAAACATCATACTTCTCCCAGTCTTTGAACTGGAATGGGGTTGGCGGCACAAAAGGATAGCCGTAGATCATGTAAGGCCCGAATTTGTATTTCGAGTTATTCAGATACTTCCAGAGCTCTTTTTTCTCCCCTTCTATCAGTTTTTTTTCTTCATCGCGATGGTCGTCGTTGCCCATGATCACAAAAACGTCGGGGTAATTGCAACCCAATTGCTTCTGAACACTGCGAAATCCGGGAATCAGATAATCCGAAATAAAATCCACAATTGGCTCATTACCAAATTTCACCGATTTTCTGACATGAGGCAACAGGTCACCTCCAAGAAATACAAATGAGGGTTTTCTTTTAATGATTTCCTGAAAAAGCGATTCGTACCGGCTGATACTTCCATGCAGATCGGAAATGAAGAAACTGGTTGTCATATTTAAAACTGTTATTCAGGCGAATCTTTTCTCAGCAAACGGGCCGGGTCATTCACGGCGCCAATCATGACAGCGAAACTCGTTTTAGCTTTTACATCCTCGTCTGTAATCAAGTGAAGGTCAATGAGCTTGCCGGTTTGATAACCTGTCCGATGAAAATTTTCTTCAGCAAGGCAGAAACTCCAGCCTTCAATCCACGATATCAGGCAGTTTAACTGCAGTTCATTCGCCTCGTGATGAATGAGCAGGTCGAGGTCGCTGGCCGGGCCTGCAGTCGCGTTTTTTGTACTTCCTATCAGATAAATAGCCTTGATTCCGAATTTATCAAAATCCATCAACTCACTGATTCTCTCGGCCATCCTGAAGCGCCATTTCCAGTGCTGATCTGAGTCTGCCTGAGATAAAACCTGACCATTACCATTCCCGTTTTCGCTCTCCTTGCCGGATTCCAGTGCAATGAGTGAATTTCGCAACCTTTGCTGAAAAATAAAATTACCCACCCTATCGGCAATCGTATTCAGCAATTTTTGCTCTTCGGGCAGAAACTGGGTGCCGTTAAACTCCCTGATTAACTGCAGGTACGAAATTTTAATCTCACCGCTGATGTTATTGTCAATCACGATATCGGCCTGTTGCATCCATTCGGTTTCGCGAAAGTCTTCACTTTCCCACTCTTTACTTTCGAATGAGATTTTAACTTCGCAAATAGAACTATACTGCCATCCGACAGGAATTAAATCTGTTAGTCCATTGAAAATCGCATCTACTGATAAATCCGGAACAGATAAGAGTTCATCGATACGGTATAACGTATTCAGCTCCTTTTCACGCTCTTTAAGCCGTTGAAGAACAAGGTTGTTTATCATGTAAGATCCGGTTTGATGTATGGATTTACTTAAATTTCCGATTCCAGATCAGCGATTATCCGCTAATTTATGCTGGATTATTTTAAAACATCAGGCAACTACAAACCTTCAACCATTGATTTAAAGACAACTATGTAAAAGCCTGTGCTTTATTAATGGCTGAACTATGCCGCTAAAGTAGCAAAATCTTATCTTTGCCTAAAATAAAATTGTTTATGACCAGAACATCTGAACCCGATTCCAAACCCGTTGTCGGAATTACGCATGGCGATATCAACAGCATCAGCTATGAGATCATCATTAAAACCTTCGTCGATAACCGGATATTTGAACTATTGACTCCTGTTGTTTATGGATCATCAAAAGTTGCTTCATATCACCGTAAAACGCTTAATGTCAGCGATTTTACTTTTAATCTCATCAAAAGGGCAGATACCGCAAATCCCAAACGGGCCAACATTGTGAATATTAACGATCAGGAAGTAAAAATTGATTTGGGGAAATCAACCCCGCTGGCCGGGGAGTTGGCACTGCTATCACTTGAAACCGCCATTGACGACCTGAAAAAGAAATACCTGGACGTTTTGGTTACTGCGCCCATCAATAAAAAGAATATTCAGTCCAAAGACTTTCATTTTCCGGGTCATACCGAATACCTGGCAGACAAGTTCGGGGTCACTGACTACCTGATGCTTATGGTGAGCAACTCTTTAAGGATTGGGGTGATCACCGGTCATATTCCTTTACGGGAAGTTATTAATCAGTTGAGCGGGGAGTTGATCCTCAAAAAGATTAAAATCCTGAACCAGTCGTTGCTGAAGGATTTTGGCATACAAAGCCCACGCATCGCCATTCTTGGACTAAATCCACATGCCGGCGATGAAGGCCTGCTGGGCAAAGAAGAAGCGGAAATAATTAAACCCGCCATTGATAAAGCCAATGAACTAGGGATCAGGACATTCGGGCCATTCCCCGCTGATGGTTTTTTTGGATCGTCCTCCTTCACCCAATTCGATGGCATCCTGGCCATGTACCACGACCAGGGGATGTTGCCATTTAAAACACTTTCTTTCGAGTCGGGTGTTAATTTCACAGCAGGCCTGCCGATCATCAGAACATCACCGGCGCATGGCACTGCTTACGAAATTGCCGGAAAAGACATTGCATCACCAAATTCTTTCAGGGAAGCAGTTTACCTTGCCTGCGACATCTTCAACAACCGGCGCGAATATGAACTTATCACGGCAAATCCGCTTAAATCTGTGAAACAGGAAACCGAACATTAATTCTAATCCTCTGATGTTACAACAAGGGTATCTGCTTGAGGCAATTGCCAGCATGACCGGCGGAAAACTCACAGGCAATCCCGGCAGTGCAGTTATTGAAGAGTTGCTTACGGATAGCCGCAAGCTTACCTCACCCCAGCATACCCTGTTTTTTGCCATAGTAACATCGCGCAACGACGGGCACAATTACATCGGAGATTTATACGGGCAGGGAATCCGGTACTTCTGCGTTTCGAAACTGCCAGCAACCATTATGCCCGATGCTGTTTACATTCAGGTCAACAATACACTTGATGCCCTGCAACAGTTGGCCGCTGCTCACCGGGCTGTCTTTTCCTGGCCGGTGATCGGGATAACCGGAAGCAATGGGAAAACGATCATCAAGGAATGGTTATGGCAATTGATTTCACCGGAGAAAATCATTGTCAGAAGCCCGAAAAGTTACAATTCACAAATTGGTGTGCCTTTGTCGGTGTGGCAGATGAAAAGCCTGCACAACCTGGCAATCATTGAAGCAGGGATTTCGCAACCCGGTGAAATGGAGCATCTTGAGAAGATCATCAGGCCAACCATTGGCATCTTCACGAACATTGGACACGCACACGATCAGTACTTCAACTCGCAGGAGCAAAAAACCAATGAGAAACTGAAACTCTTCTCCGGAGTTGATCTGCTGATTTATTGTAGCGACAACCCGCTGATCTCCGCCTCTATTGTCAAAATGGGCATTAGTAAAGAGAGGCTTTTTGACTGGGGGAAAAATGAACATGCCAGGCTGAAGATTACAAGCACTCTGATTGAAAAAACCAATACGGTTATATACGGAACCTTTGATGGGAAGGATATATCCATCGAAATTCCGTTTTCAGATAATGCTTCTATTGAAAATGCAATCCATTGCTGGGCGGTGATGCTTTCGTTTGGTTATGGCCCCGACGTTACTGCCAGCCGCATGCGCAAGTTGACCCGCATCGCCATGCGGCTTGAGATGAAAGAAGGCATCAACGGCTGTTCCGTTATCAACGATGCCTACAGTTCCGATCCTGACTCTCTGGCGATCGCCCTTGATTTTATGGTTCAGCAGAATCAGCATCAGAAACGCACGGTTATTCTGAGCGACATGCTTCAGGGCAGCCCCAACGAAGACGGCTTGTACCGCACGATCGCCGGCCTGCTTGCCGATAAAGGGGTAAATAAACTCATCGGGATCGGATCTGCATTATCCCGGCACAGCGACTTTTTCCTAATAAAGGAAAAATCCTTTTATCCTTCAACAAAAGAATTTCTCAATGAATTTAAGTCCCTCATTTTCAGGAATGAAACCATACTGTTGAAAGGTGCCCGTATTTTTGAATTTGAGCGGATTAATCAGCTTCTTCAGCAGAAGTCGCACGAAACAGTGCTGGAAGTTAACCTGAATGCATTGGTTCATAACCTGAATTACTACAGGACATTCCTGAACCCGGGAACGAAACTGATGGCCATGGTCAAAGCTTTCTCTTACGGCAGCGGGAGTTTTGAAATAGCCAACGCGCTGCAGTTTCATAGGGCCGATTACCTGGCCGTTGCCTATGCCGATGAGGGCGTCGAGTTGCGAAAAGCAGGTATCAGCCTTCCAATTATGGTAATGAACCCTGAAGAAAGCGGCATGGAGGCCATTCTGCAACACAGCCTTGAGCCTGAAATATACAACTTCCGGAGCCTGCAGATGCTCAACAAAGCAATCAACGCGTTTAAAATCCCATCGGGCACGCAAATCCTGGCACACCTTAAATTGGACACCGGAATGCGCCGACTGGGCTTCGGGGAAAGTGACCTTGATGGCCTCTGTAGTTTGCTGATGGCTTCGCCCGATATCAGGGTTCAGTCGGTTTTCTCACACTTAGCCGGCAGTGATGATTTAAAGCTAGATACCTTCACCCGGCAACAGATTGATCAGTTTACGCGAATGACCGAAAGGCTCGAACAAACACTGGGCTATCCTTTTCTCCGGCATATCCTTAATTCTGCCGGAATTTCAAGATTTCCCGAAGCTCAGTTCAGCATGGTAAGGCTTGGGATTTCGTTGTACGGAATTTCTGCTGACCCCGATGAGCAAAAAATGCTGGAGAATGTAACCAGCCTGAAAACAAGTATTTCGCAGATAAAAACCATTGCACCCGGCGAAACAGTCGGCTACAGCAGGGCCTGGACCGCCACTCAAACAACGACCATCGCTACCATACCGATTGGCTATGCTGACGGACTCAGCCGCAGGTTGAGCAACGGCAGGGGAAAAATGCTGGTGAATGGCCACCTGGCGCCGGTTGCCGGAAATATCTGTATGGATATGACCATGCTCGATATTACCGGTATTGAAGCTGCTGAAGGTGACGAAGTCATTGTTTTCGACGAAGAACTGCCAATCACCGACCTGGCCGAAGCAATGGAAACCATTCCCTACGAAATACTTACCGGGATTTCACGCCGGGTTAAGCGGGTTTATTTCCAGGAATAATTCAGACTGCTTTTTAGCAGTTTGGAAAATATCTGAGTTAAAATATTGTCACACCGGATTTATTACATTTGTACGCATGCCAAAAGCACTTTATGAATAAATTATCTATTGTAGTCCCTGCCTATAATGAAGCAGCCACCATTCATCTTATCCTGAACAAGATTGTAGATGTGAAACTTAACTACAATATTGATACCGAAATTATTGTGGTCAATGACTGCTCAAAAGACGGCACGGCCGAAGCGCTGGTTAGTTATAAGAACAGCAATCCGGGTCTTAAAATGCTGATCCACAACCAGGAAACCAACCAGGGGAAAGGCGCTGCCCTCCATAAAGGAATTGAACTGGCCACCGGTGACCTGATCGTAATACAGGATGCCGACCTCGAATACGACCCGAACGATTATAACCTCCTCCTGAAACCTTTTATGGAAGGCGTTGCCGATGTGGTTTACGGATCACGTTTTATGGGTATAGGGCCGCACCGGATACTGTTTTTCTGGCACTCAATCGGAAACAACTTCCTGACCTTCCTGTCGAATATGTTCACCAACCTGAACCTTACCGACATGGAGACCTGCTATAAGATGTTCAGGGCAGACATCGTAAAAAAGTTAAAACTGACAGAAAAAAGATTTGGTTTTGAGCCGGAGGTTACCGCCCGCATTTCCAGGGTACCGGGCATCAGAATTTATGAGGTTGGAATTTCATATTACGGACGCACGTACGATGAAGGTAAAAAGATCCGGGCACGCGACGGATTCAGGGCAATTTACTGCATACTGAAGTACAATATTTTTGACCGGGGGATTTACCGCTAAATCTTTCCAACCGCTAATTTCGCTAATTTTCGCTAATAATTATTTCTCTTAAATTCGCGTAAATCTGCGTAATTCGCGGTTTGTTCTAAATCTGCGTAATTCGCGGTTTGTTCTCATTCTGCGTAATTCGTGGTTTGTTCTCAATCTGCGTAATTCGCGGTCTTTACATCCACACTGAAATCATCGATATAAAAGACCGAATTCCCTTTCCCCCATATAAAGACAACCAGTTCATCACCGGGTTCAAAGCCACCGGGGAATAAGCCGGTTTTAGCCACATTCGTCCATTTTCCGTCTGTAACGTGTGATCTTCCCAGGCCAACGGAAAATGACTTAACAATCTTATTGTTTCGTCTCTGATGAATAATAAGTGAAGAGCCAGTAAAGTCACCTTTGACTTTCGCTTTTGCAAACACCCTGAAATTCATTCGCATGGGTACTCCAATGCCGGGCTCACCCTCCTCAGGTGACCACTTAAAAGCAAAACTACCATGGTTGATGCTGTCGATCCGATTGGAGAACCTGCCGCTCACAGAATTTAAACTATCAAGGGCTGACACCCGTCCATTCCATCCCAAAACTTTCTGTTCAAAATCATTGACTGAAAGCATTCCATCAAGATGAGGTCCACTTCTACGTATTTTCAGCCCGCCGTATTGCGATTTGTATCCCTGTGTATAAGCAGGCCATTGACCAAATGCGGCAATCTCCTCGGGCGGTGAAGGAGCATACAACCTCACATGGGCAATCTCAGGGCTTTTTCGTTGAGAAAGAGTATCGGTGATATCAATCAGGTCGCTTAACCCGCTCTGATAGGTGAGATTACAAAAATAGCTATCCCCCTGGAAGCCGGTTTCAGCCAGAGACTTTTGCATCAGTTCCCGGTCATCCACATTGAAAATAGCCTCTTTTACACCCGATTTAATGACTTCGACCGCAACTCTTTGATAAATTCTTTCTTTTTTCTCATGATATGAAGTCAAGGGATTAAACCTTGCTAAGGCCAGCGACGCAGGAATCAACCATACCAAGGCTATCAGCAGGAGCTTAATTCCTGATTTCACTGTATTAAAAGAAATGAAGATCAGCCATGATAACATGATCAGCACAACCAGCCAGGAAACAGCAAAACCAATCAATGCCGGTCGATTTGTATAGGTGAAACTGACAACATGACTGCCCGCCGGGCAGAGGGTACTGATAAACATCTTATTGGAGACAAAAACCGGGGATTCATTCTCATCGATCGTTACTTTCCACCGCGGATACCAGCCCTGTAGCAGGGTAACCGCCACCGGATTTTCAGAATTTACCTTAGCAACAACCTTTCCGGGATAAAATTCAGTGATCCTGACTGAATCCCCCGGTGAGCGTTTTAAATAAGAAGCCCCTGGTGGAAGGTCAGGCCGGTTGACATATAGCACTGTTTTGTTTCTGTTGGCCCGATCTGCATCCCTGTCGTCAAAAGCAAGGATTGTATCTGACAGGTAGATCACCTGATTTTGCAGCACCTTTTCGGCAATATCCGGAAAGGAATCAGCAAGCGCCACGCAACCCTTCAGCCTGAAGGAATTAAATCCTTCGAAAGAAACTGTTTTATTGAAAATATTGGTGTTCCGCCAAAGCACAGAATAAGTTGAATTTAGCTCCGTATTGGCTGCAACGGGCATACCCGGCTGTGGCAACGGAAATCCCGGCGCTCTTTGCTGAAGGTTCTTCGATAATTCAACCGGATCAATCCCGGGCGAAACGACCGTGTAATAGGTGTTTAATTGCACTGCTAATAACATTTCTATTACAACAAGAATTGTCAACGCAATAAACTTACGGGATGTTTTCAGTTTGATAATCAGAATGAAAACCGTCAGGAAAATTATCTGCAGCAAAGAATGGATAATTATGTGCTCCATCCGCGATGGTTCCCGGAGCCAGGCTGAAAAGTCAACAACCGGTTTGTTAAAAGAAACAGATCCCGGGTCTATTTGAATGATCGCTCCAACCAAAAGACCCAATAATACCAACCCCGTTGCGAAAGCAATCCATAGCAGTTTTTGCCTGAAAAAGCCTGGAGAAGCCAGGTAGTTTCCAAAGCCGGTGGATGCTGCCAGAATAATGGCAATAAGGGCAAAATAGCTGAAGAAACTGGAATGCCGGAACAGGTTAAGCAAAGGAAATATATAATAAAGTGCAGCCCTTACCGGTGTATATTCCCCGAAAGAAGCCAGCAGGGCAACCAATCCGAAAGCCAGAAAAACATTCAAAAGCAAACTTCGCTTTGAAAAGAGTGATAAAACAAAGAAAATCAGTACAATCAGCCCGGCATAGGCATTGTTCATCGAAATATCTGTGTCGTACCAGGCGGCATCCTTCACGGTTGCAAAAGGAATCAGAAACGACAACGCGGATCTTGGGGAGAAAGGCATAAACCATGCATCAGCCAGCGAAACGCCGCTCAATCTGCCCAGATGAGGTGAAACCTGGAAATAGGTTACCGCAATTACGGCAAGGCTCAGCCCAGTTAAAAGGGCAAGCAAACCGTTGAGCTTAACAAGGTTCCAGGCTTCCTTTTTTTCGCCCTTTCTGAAATCCCTGATAAAATAAACGATAAACAACGTGAGCATCAGGTAAAGCATGATGGCCCATAATGCCTGGTAACCGCCCGTAATCAGCAGAAAAGCAAATAAAGCTGTTCGTAAAACATCAGCGATCTGCCGTTGAAGCAACAGCCGGATGTAATAGTAAAGGACGAATGGAATCCAGGTGGCTGCGATGATACCGAACATCTCCTGCCCGTGACCGGTAAAAAATCCCGACAACAGATAGGCAATTCCGGCAATGAACGATGCCCGCCAGTCTTTGGTGAAATGCGAGCTGAGCAGGTACATGCCCAATCCTGCCAGGGAAAGATGCACGATAAAAAGCAGGTGCAGGCTCAGGTTGGAGTAACCGGTTGTAAGCCCGACAATAAAAGTTTCAGGATACCAAACAGAGCGTAGGTCGGCGTGGATGGGATAGCCTCCATGCGCATAGGGGTTCCAGAAGGGAAAAACACCATTTTGCAGACATTCACCAACATGAAACCGCCAGGGCAAGTAGCAGTCGATCAGGTCCCACTTGAGGCTGTTTTGCAGAAAAGCAACCTGCCAGTAAGCAATCATCGCCAGAGCGACAAATGCAAGATAGAGGTAAAATGTACCTGGTCTTTTCTGAAACATCCTTTTAATGCCGGTTTACTGAAGCGAATGTAAGGAGAAATTCGTGAACCTTGCAGGTCAAAATATTCATATCTTAGCCACTGCCAAAGCAATGCAACCTCAATGAAGTTCTCAGTTTCAGCAGTAATACCCTGTTTCAACGAACAAGACAATATAAAAGCCATCTACGATAGCCTCTCAGAGGTTATGAAGCCATACGTTGACTACGAACTGCTCTTTGTTGACGATGGTAGCACGGATGGTTCGCTTGAAGTTATCTGGTCGTTGGCTTTATCGGATAAGCGGGTGCGTTTCATTTCGCTTTCGCGGAATTTTGGACACCAGAATGCCCTGAAAGCCGGGCTGGACAATGCCACCGGCGATTGCGTTATCAGCCTCGATGCAGATATGCAGCATCCTCCGGAATTGATTCCCCGGCTGATTGAGAAATGGCAGGAGGGTTTTGATGTGGTAAATACCCTCAGGGGCGAACAGAAATCGCTTTCGGCTTCCAAGAAAATATCTTCCGGATTGTTTTATTATCTTGTTAATAAACTTTCCTCGGTTGAAATCAAGCCTGGTGTTGCCGACTACCGCCTGCTCGACCGGAAGGTGGTTGATGCGCTGAAACAATTCAATGAAAACTATCTTTTCCTTCGCGGACTGATCCCCTGGATGGGTTTCAGGCAAACCTCAGTGCCATTTGGGCCGGCCGAAAGACACGCTGGTAAAACAAAATATTCATTCATCCGCATGATCCGGTTTGCCCTCGATGGCATCACCTCTTTCAGCAGCAGACCTTTATACCTTTCTATTGCCATCGGATCGGTCATTGCCGGACTGGCATTCCTTTATGGCATTTATGCGGTTTACGTGCATCTATTCACTGAGGATGCTTTACCCGGATGGACCTCCATCACTGCCAGTGTACTTTTTATCGGAGGAATCCAGTTGATCATGCTGGGAATTATCGGGATTTACCTGGGCAAATTGTTTATCGAAAATAAAAAGAGGCCCAATTACATCATCCGTCAGAAAAACTTCTGAGGTACTTTTGGAGAATTCATCCCCTACCGATCATCTTATCTAAAGTAAATCTTCGTTATTTCGCAAAAAAAACAAAAGATGAAAATACAACTGCCGGACTTAAAAAACAGGTATTCACTGTTCAGCATGTTTGCGCTGATATTGATCATTGCCGGTATCAGAATATTAACGCTTATTGACAATGAATTGAGTTGGGATGTACTTGGCTATTACATTCATCTTCCTGCTATGTTTATTTATAAGGATTACGGCCTGAGCGATATCAGCTGGATTCACAGACTATTGGAGTTGTATCCGCTAACGGGTTCCTTGTACCAGATCAGCACCGGCCCTGAAGGAAATCCTATTTTCTTTTTTCTTATGGGAGTATCGTTCTTTTATCTTCCCTGGTTTCTGATTGCTCATTTACTGGCCACATTCTCGGGATATCCTGCTGATGGATTCAGCCTTCCTTACCAGTACACGCTTGCCATTGGCGCCATTACCTACACAATTCTGGGGCTTGTTTACCTAAGGAAGATATTACTCAACTTCTTCACCGATCGCATCACAACAATCGTAATGATCATTCTTGTGCTGGGTACCAATTATCTTCATTTTATGACCGTTAAAAATCTGGAAACGGCTAACATCCTGTTTTTAATGGTTACCCTTGTAACGTGGAATACCATACAATGGCACAAGCATTTTAAAATAAAAAACCTTTTAGCCATAGCAGTTTTTATAGTGCTGACGGCCCTTGCCAAACCCAGTGAGGTATTGGTGTTGCTGATTCCGTTTTTCTGGGGCGTATTCAACCGGGAAACCTTCAGACAGAAACTCCGGCTGATCGGAAAATACAGAAACCAGTTTATTTCGGCAATTATTGCGGGACTTATAGTCGCACTTCCGCAGATGATCTATTGGTATTCCGAAACCGGTTACATCCTATACGATAGTTACAAAAATCCGGGCGTTGGCCTCGATCTGGCTACACCACATATAGTCAATGTGCTTTTCAGTTTTAAAAAGGGCTGGTTCATATACACGCCGGTCATGATATTTTCGGTTATCGGATTTGTTCAGCTTTACCGGAAAGACAAGGGTGTTTTTGTGCCGGTACTGGCCTATTCGCTTGTCGCTTTTTACATTCTGTCGAGCTGGACCGAATGGTGGTACGGTGCTTCGTACAGCATCCGTCCCATGATTACCCTCTACCCGCTTTTGTCCATCACGCTGGGCAGTTTTATCGAAATGGTAAGCAAAAAACGGATTCTTGTTAAAACCCTGTTCGCTGTTTTCACTGTTTTTTTTATCGTGCTTAATCTGTTTCAGACCTGGCAGTTGAACCATTACATTTTAGACCCTTACCGGACAAACAAAGCCTATTATTTCGCTATTTTCGGCAAAACTAAAATCAACGATAAAACCAGGCAATTGCTTTCTACCGACCTTACCTTTAACGACGGGGCCAGGATGACCAACGAAAATGATTTCAACAAAAGGAACATCGGATTTTACGACTTTGAAGAAGTTGACGTTAATTATGCAGATTATTACATTTCCGATTCCATTAAGGGAACGACATTGAAAATGGACAGCACCCTGGGATTTTCTCCTGAAATCCGGACTATTTACCGGGCGCTTACGAAAAAAGAATACGTCTGGTTCAGGGCAAGTGTCGATGTGTTTATTCCTTTCGGCTACAAAGATGAACTTCCGTTGCTCGTTATGACATTTGACAGGAAAGAAGGTGCTTATTATTATCACTCTTATGCTCCGGATACGAACATCTACAAACCCGGAACATGGGGAAAGATCAAAGTCGATCTGATGACGCCGAATATCCGCAGCCGCAACGATGCATTTAAAACATACGTGTGGAACAGGGGCAAAACACCCATCCTTATCGACAACCTGAAGGTTGATGTTTATGAGCCGAAATGATTGCTCAGGCTAACTTCAGACCGGCTGATCAGTGCATCTGAAAAACAGGTTTTACAGTTGGAGTCAGTGTGAAGCCCCGCTATCATTCAATTCGTAATTTTGCTCCTGACATAACACTAATGAAGGAACTTGATCTTATTCATCGCATAAAACACCATCCTGAGTAAAAGCCAGCCATGCCTGAACCGCGAAATATTGGTGTCGCCATATTTGCGGGCACGATACCGGATAGGAACTTCTACAATTTTCAGATTTAGTTTGGAGGAACCAAAAATCAGGTCAAAATCTCCAAAAGGATCGAAATTCCCGAAATAAGAGCGGTTGGCAGCCAGTTTGCGGTAGTTCTCCGCCGAAAGCACTTTTGTTCCGCACAGGGTATCTTTAATGCGCTGACCCAACAACCACGAAAACATCATAGAGAAGAATTTATTCCCCATTATGTTCAGGTTGCGCATGGCCTCATCCTCCATCGGATAAACCAGGCGTGTACCGTTGATATATTCACCCCTGCCATTTACGATAGCATCATAGAACTTGGGTAGTTCTTCAGGAGGAACAGTCAGGTCGGCATCCAGGATCATCAGGATTTCGCCCGAAGCATGGTCAAAGCCTTTTCTAACAGCATCTCCCTTGCCCTTTCCGTTCTGGACAAGCCACTTAATGTCCCTTTGATTTTTGTAAAATTCAGCCACCCGCTTGATTTCATCGAGTGTATCATCCGTTGAATTGCCCTCAACAAAAATGATCTCAGTATGGTTTCCCATTTCAGGTATTCGAAGCACCGCATCTTCAATATTCCCACGTTCATTTCGTGCCGGGATGACTACGCTTACGCTCATTTTGTTATCTTGTCCTGAAATTACAGGCAATGGTCTGGCTATTATAAATCCCGTGAGGCACAAAGAATTAAAAATAGGCAGATGAGCAACATATTTATTCAGCAGCCAAGAAATGACCGGCAAATACATTGGAAAAAGAAATCTACGTCCCGATTTTACCACATCATAGCCCTCAAGCTGAAGCAGATTTATAAGGTCTCCCCTACCCAGCCAGTTCAATCGCCGGTGAGGCATTTTTAACCCGGCCTTCTGAACAAGCCACAACAACGGCTCCCATAAAAAACTATGGTATGAGATGATGATACGGGTACCCTGATGCGCTATCTTTTTAATCTCACTGAAGGCCTTCTGAACATCCTCAAGATAACCAAGCGTGTCTGAAATAATAATAAAATCAAACTTTTCGTTGAGCGTTATTTGCTCGGCATCCATAACTTCCAAACGCAATTCAGGATACTTTTTGCGTGCTATGGCGATCATCTCTGGTGAAATATCAATGCCTGATCCATTTGAAGGCTTCAGTGCATTTAGCAAATAGCCGGTACCACATCCGATCTCAATAATTTTAGAATTCTCCGGAACAACAAACCTGAAAAAATTGACAAGGTTGCGATAATAATACCGATTCCTCCTGATAAAGCTATCCCTTTTGTATGCAATGCGGTCCATAGCTTCCACTGCCTTAACTTTATTCTCCGAATATGCCCGCATCGTCCCCGCTTTAATTTTTTAACCTTATTATTTCAACAGAAAAATAATCAAACCATACCTGCCCATTGCCTTTGTTCCATCCATAAACGATCACTTCTTTCCTGGTTGTTTCTTTGTTTCTAAAACCCGATTCTAATTCACGCCATTCGTCAGGTCCCTGCCTGCTGCTGTCAGGTGCTTCCGCCTTTAAAATATTCCTTGAATCTGATTCAGCAATAACCAAGCGGGCATCATTCAGCATCCCTTTTACAAAAACCTTTGCACAGATACTGTCGCCGGCATTAAGCAGAAGTGGAACAGAAGTAAATGCATACCGCGATTCTTTATCTGTTATTATACTGATTGCCCCAACTAAACTTACTTTGTCATCAGGTTTGCCATAATCTGCTATTCCGTCTTTTGTCAGTGGCTCATCAGACTTCCCCCCGGGGGTTTCCGCAGAACTGAACAAAAGGGTGCGGGTTTCGCCAAACCTTTCTGCCTCTGGAGCCAATGCCAGTAATATCATTTGCTTGTCATTTTTGTAATAATACTCAGGCTGAACATATACGCCATGCGCTGAAAAGGCACTTCTTAATTGCGCTTCTGATTCAAGCGGGCCAATTATAAAAAGAGTTTTATGCCTTGCCAGTAAATCTTCTACATTCAAAGAAACGCTATCCATCTGTGTAATTCTGTTACTGGCAAGATCATAAATATATGTATCAGGAGAATATTCCCGGAGTAGTGTCGTGTATCTCCAACGACTGTATGAATTTCCAAAATACAGGGCTGCTTCGCGTGAGGATGCGGGATGCACAAAAACCAACCCACCTTTCCCTTCAAGGCCCGCTGCTGCCTGCCATGAAGTTTCCCAAAGGGAGTTTTTATCAGAAGAATACAGTGATTCTTTTTTTGCTATTCCATTTGGAATCATAAACAACGAAAGTGTCGCAGCTATAACTACAGAAACAAATTTCCATCTCCATTTAAAAAGTCTGATCCCGGAGAGGCTCTTTAATAAAACAATGGCAATGACAGGCACAAGCATTTCGTAGGGCAACAGGTATGCTTCTTTGGGAGATTTGGCGATGATGATGTAACCCGCAACCACAGCAACAAGAATTGCAAAAACCAGCTTTACATCATCTTTTGATGTCTTATCCCGGATTCTATAAACAGATAACCCACCCATGATCAGGTAACCCAGCCCACAGATGAGTATTCCGGCCAAAATAGGATTTGATTGAATAATCCAGACCAGATTTTGCGGATAGGTAGTTATATCAATTATTCCGGCAGAACCGGTACCGTATTGCCCGGTGAAAACGAACAATTTTGTCATCCAGTATGCCAAACGGGGATAAAGCGGGATTATGGGAAGCGTAAAAAGGATGAAAGAGAGTGCTGAAAAGAAAATGAACCGTTTTCTAAGCTTGTTGCTTTTCGCGATGATCAGAGGGATCAACATCAGCGGCGCAAAAAGGATCTTTGAAGCTAAACCAAAACCAGCAATCAGTCCCAGAATTTTGAATGAGCGATCATCTTTTACAACATCCGGATTAATTATACGATCTATCAGGGCAACAGCAAAACCCAGGGATGCAATCATGAGCATTGATTCCTGTGTAAACCGGGTGAAGCCATTGAATAAAACGAAACCCGAGACAAAAGGCGTAAGCTGCACAACCAATGCGTAGCCCAGGTTACCGCTTCGCTTTAAGACAAAAAGCCCGAATACAAAAACCATCAATACAGCCAGTACAAGGGTCGAAATTGTGAGAATTCTGAGGTAGTGTTCAGGTATGAAAATTACTGCATAAGATGGATTTTCACCAGCCGACTGAAACAACCAGGTAACCCTGAGTACCAGCCCCCCGAAAACCTGGGTTGGCGTTCCTGGATGATCAAAATGACCAACCAGCTTCAATTCAGCTATATTCATTGAATTGAGGAGGTAGGCATACTCCGGATCATAGCCTCCGCCATACCATACTTTGTCGCGGGTTTTAATGGTGTCGAGCGATGTAATGAAAAGTACAACCGGAATAACAATCAGTAAACAAACGGAAGCTGAATTTAGGAGATATTTCCCGGGAGTTATGGCGGGTTTTACCATGCTTGCTGAATCTTAGAAAGAATCAAAGATACAAATAAGAATGCCGCACTGATCACTGGTATCAGCGTTTGAACTGCGTGTTCCGGCCTAAACCACTTATGTTGACAATATATCTTCAATTATCCTGAGTTCTTCATCTGAAAAAGCCAGGTAGTTCAGCGTGTTAAGATTATCATCCAACTGCTCAATGCTACTGGCGCCAACCAATACCGAGGTAATTCTCCGGTCCTTCATAATCCAGGCAAGGGCCATTTGCGAAAGTGTTTGTTCCCGCATTATGGCAATTTCATTCAACTGTCGTGCTTTTTCAACCTTTTCAGGCGTAACCTGGCTTACCTGCAAAAAACCATGTTCGTTTGCTGCTCTGGAACCCGGTGGAATTCCATCAAGATATTTATCGGTCAACAACCCCTGGGCCAATGGAGAATAGGCTATACAGCCCATGTCCTCTTCTTTAAGCACGTCAAGTAATCCGTCTTCAACCCAGCGATCGAACATGGAATACCTTGGCTGATGAATCAGGCAACGGATACCCAGGCTCTTCAAAATTTCAACGGCCTGCCGGGTTTGGGTTGCTGAGTAATTCGAAAGGCCCACGTAGAGCGTTTTTCCCTGCCTCACAATCTGCTCCAGCGCGCCCATAGTCTCTTCAAACGGAGTTTCCGGATCGGGCCGGTGAGAGTAAAAGATATCCACATAGTCAATGCCCATTCGCTTCAGGCTTTGATCGAGACTGGCAACCAGGTATTTCTTAGAGCCCCATTCCCCATAAGGTCCGGGCCACATTAAATAACCTGCTTTGGTCGAAATCACTATTTCATCCCGATATTTTTGCAGATCATCCTTCATTACCTGTCCGAAGGTTTCTTCAGCACTGCCGGGAGGCGGCCCGTAATTATTCGCCAGGTCGAAATGGGTGATTCCCTGATCGAAGGCATGAAGGATCATATCGCGGCTAAGCTGAAATATATCAACCCCGCCGAAATTGTGCCACAACCCCAGTGAAATGGCCGGCAGTTTAAGACCACTCTTGCCACAACGGTTGTAGGGCATGGTTTCGTATCGCGAATCGTTTGCTGTAAATGACATGGTATTTGACTTTTTAAAAAATTTCGGTTCATTTGATTCCCGGTACTCTATTTTTTTGATCCTCTAAGATAACGCATAAACGCCAGATAATCGTCTTTTATCATCTGTATTTTTACCGGTTTGTAAAACCAGAAAACCCATCCGATAATTCCTCCCCAAAGAAAGAATGCAGAAAATTGTAAGAGCGAAAATATGATAGCGATTTCAGGTTTAACCGTATAAAACGAGAGCAGGTAAACAAGGCTTGCCTCCCGTGTTCCAAAGCCTGCCAGCGAAATGGGTATCAATGTAGCCAGGCTCATCAGGCTGAGTATAAAGCCAATATCAATAATGGAAAGACTTATACCAATTGATTTGAAAATCAAAAAGTTGGCTAAATAAAAAATAAAGTATGCAACCAGAGTCAATACCCAGGGCATTCCCATTGATAACCTGAACATTCCGTTCCAGGTTTCCCGTATAAACCTCATTCCAACAGATGCAGTGTCAGGATTTACTAATTTCCTGAATATAAAATAGCCGGCAAGCCAGGCAAAAAACATGAACAGACCCGTCGTAAACAGATAAATTAAGCCACTCAGATCGCCGAGCACCTTGTAGAAAAACAACATCCCGGTTACACCAAACCAAATCAGTATAGTAAAATCGAAAATACGATCTGCTACCAGGGTTTTAAAAGAATGGTAAAAAGAAATACCGGTATCTTCCCTAACATAATATAACCGGGCTATTTCACCGATTCTACCGGGAGTTACAAGCCCAATGGTAAATGAGGCCATATAGGCAATGAAACTTTTCCATTTAGTATAAGCACAGCCCTCCTGTATTAGCAACAAATTCCACCGGTAACTTTTAATCCCGAGCACAAATACCACTCCGGATAAAGACAGCAAAAACCATAAGATTTCGATTTCTGCAAGCACCTTTTTAAACTCAGCCAGATCCCATTGTATCCGGCTGGCAAGCAACCAGATAATGACTACTGAGCCGGCAATTTTGAGTAAGGTTTTAAGCCAGGATTTCATCCGTAAATAATTTTGATTTTATAGGTCGGAAAGCTTGTCCCGCCGTAGGCAGGAGAACCTGCCCGCCTGAAACGGGCAGTCAGGCAGGCCCAAATGCTTGAAAATAAATTACATAAGTGTTTATGTAAGTATTACCTGTGGGTTTCATTAGTTCAGGTTTTCACGTTTAATTCCGAAGGTGGCCTTTTTCCATAGATTACGCGATTTTTCAAAAATCCGGCCAATAAATGAAGGTGGTACCAGTTCAACCAAGCGGCGGGCAACCGGGGTTCCCAAAATCAGGAACAATGAACTGATTACAATCTCCATCAGGTATCTGCTTATGGGAAAGCCTGACAGCGTGTATCCATAATCCGGCACAGCCTGACCAAACAATCTTCTGAATCTGAGCCTGATGAACGTACCCCGCTTTTTCAGGTCATAGCCATGTGAATGCATGGTAATTGCTTCGTCCTCGCTGATCGGCTTCAGACAAATCAGCCCTTCCCTTTCCATTTGCTGCAGAATACTTTTGCCGGTATCGTTGCGTGAGATTACCATCGAAAACCCCTTGCCTCTTTCCTCATAAACAGGTGCCCAGGCATCGCCTCCCGAAATATCGGCAAACTCATTGCTCATGTCGGTACACAGCAGGCTGTTCTTTAATATATGAAATGGGATCAGGTAATTTGCATGAAACTTTGGTAGCTCAACGGTGCGGCCATCGGTCATTTCTACCCGCATATTTCCCGGCCATTCGCCGTAACGAAAATACAATTTGCTGATATTCCTGTAATCTTTTATTTTATAGGATCGCAGGAAACTCCTGACAGAAGAAAAGTGCAGCGTATTCCCGTAAAACGGCCCGAAGATATACTTAATAGCGATTACTGAAGGGTCATCCGCTTTTTGTAATTTACGAATACTTTGAATCTGTCCCGGAAGTCCAACATAAGCCAGACGACCTTTAAAAGAGGCTATTTCAGGCAAAATTTCATTTACCGAAGTAATGATATACTTACTCTGTGCTGCTTCGAGAATCTGCTCAGGTGTTGTGGCTATGAATGATTCTGCGAGCCAGGGTTTTTCTTTAGACATCCCCGTAACCACAGCTCCTTCAATCCTGCCGGAATTCAGCAGATAAATCAGGATTGCGGAGATCATACCACCACTGGCACCGGCCTGACGGATTTTCTCATTCACTGAATGAGCGATAAAAATCCCGTTATATGGCCCGATGTATGTATGAAATGAAGGTGTTTCTTTAAAAAAATGGGCATAATAAGCTTTGAAATCAAAATTCTTACCGGCACAGGCATTCAGCAGCCTGGCAGAGAGCGCTTCGTCAGGCTCCTGTAAAACTTCCGGTCTGTATTCGCCTTCACGATCTGCAAATACAATTTTACCCTCCGACAATCCGACACAACTCCCGCAACGGTTGCACAGATCGGATCTCATTACTTTTTTAAGCGTATCAATGCTTTGTGCAGACATAAAATTGTCGTATTCCCAGTTCGGCAATAAATGTACCCTGAAACCGGTTGATAAATTTCTCAGCTAAATTTTGAAGGGAAACCGGCCCAACGGGCAAGAGTACGGTCCCTTTATGTAACTTTAATATCCACCCCGTATCTATAAACATCTGTTTCACTTCACGTGATGCCAAAAACCGGTGTGGCCCTTCGCCATGCCCTCCAAAAAGGAAAGTGAAAACACGGTAAGGTATTTCGCTGGTTGAAGGAGGACAACTCAATACCAGCAAGGCATCGGCTTTTGAAACGCGGTACAGTTCCCTTAAAAAAGCAATCGGGTCTTCAACATGTTCAAGCGTTTCGAGACTAACTACGCGGTCGAATCCTGCATCCGGAAAAGGAAGCCGGCTATAGCTGTTGATTTTCACCTGTTTAATATCCGGCCGGATTGAACCAGCCACCTGCATTAACCCCCCCGATATTTCTGCATTAATGACTTCTGCTGAAGGTTCCTTATTCAGGATATAATCATTAGCTTCACAATCGCGTGAGGTAATATTCAAAACATGATACCCGGGTTTTAAATCAAGATGGCTGATAGTTTCCCTGAAACGCTGATCATGCGCCGCTTTGACCTTGTTATTCTCCTTCACATAAATGGGAGCTACCCTGTCCCAGTGGGCTTCCACATCGCTGTCATGCCAGTTATTCCTGTGTTGCTTACCCATTATCAGCCCTTTTTGCGGTTCAGAATCGCAATCTGGTCAGCTAAAAGACCAAAAAAGAACATAAACATGCCGAGGGTAATCAGCACCGTTCCTGAATTGGGAAACCTGCCGAAGAAAAAATAACCGTTTACACCCCACACCATCCCCCCAATTGTAAAGAGAAGACTGGCAGGAAAGAAAACCTTGAGCGGGTTAAACAGCATAATAATCCTGAAAAGCAACAGAAATGTTTTTGACCCGTCTTTCATAAACTTAACATTGCTGGTCCTCCCGACCCTTTCCGAAACACTTATCGGAAAAGTTCCGATGCTGTATGCTTCCTTTAAAAATGCCAGTGTTGAAGTTGTCGAAAATGAAAAACCATTGGGCATCAGGTGTAACATGTTAAGGATCAATGCCCGGTGAAAACCTCGCATTCCCGAGTTGTAGTCAGGCAATTTCTGGCCTACCAGCATTTCGCCGGTTTTACGGATCAGCCATTTACCACCCTTGCGACTTCCAACCTGGTGTGATTGCGCATCACGTTCACCAATCACCATTTCGTATTCGGCCAGCAAATCATAAACCCTATCAATGTATTTAGGATCATGCTGCCCATCTGAGTCAAGCATAATTACTTTATCGCAGGTTGCCTTACGGATTCCCGTTTTCAATGCAGCGCCATAACCCTTATTGGTTCCGTGTTTGATCAGCTTAACGGGATAATTTCCCACAAGACCTGCCGTACCATCAGTAGAGCCATCGTCAACCACAATTATTTCATATTTTTTATCCAGGCCTTCATCCAAAATTTTATCGAGTAAGGGCCCTATACCCTCTGTTTCATTGTATGCTGGTATAATAACAGAGGCCAGAAAAGAGGAAGTTTGGGTCAATTTTAAGATTTTTAAAGTCAATACACTGCAAAACTACAAAATTGAGGGGAAGTTGGCTATAATAAATCAGGCAATGTATCTGAAGTCGATACACATCCGGATATTTGACATTTCCGGAGGATGCTGAACCGTTTGGTAACAGATTCCTGCAGTATTTTAAATATCAAAATTTACCCTGGTTCTAAGCCTGCCGGCGGCTCAAAAATTCCTTTGCTTTCCCGGTCTCCGGGCCGGAACATTCATAAAACCGGTAAAAAGCAATGCTTTTATTTATACCGAAACAGGAACAATCAACTTTACCATAAAAATATTTCAATATCTGATCGATCTCAGCCGCTGTATTCACATGTTCATGCGCCATTAGCAAACCGTAATCCATTCCGTACTTAATCCTGAATTCAACGCCGGTTGTCAGTTTCCAGCCAAGTTTCCACAAAAAGGTTCCTTCGTTGGGAATCGAAATCCTGAGATTGCCATGTCCATTCAACAGCAGGCAGGTTTTTGCCACCACCCAAGGGAGGTCGGTCAGATGCTCAAAAGTGGCAATGGCTGTAATCCTGTCGTATTTTGCGGATAAATCGATATCACCTATATCGTTATATATTTTTCTGATCCGGTCTAAAAAAGGTGAATTCCGGTAAAGTTCAGTAAAGGGCTCAACGATATCATAAGGACCGGCCATCTCATACTTCAACTGGTTCAGTGTGCCGGCACCAATTTCGAGGGTAGATTTATCGTGATGCTTCACCACATCCGCCGCTGCCTTTCGGTGCAGCCAGGTTTCCATTTTCTGCGAAAGCGATGATGCCGGGGTTTCACCCTCTCTGTTTTGCCTGTAATGCGCGTCGTATATTGCCTGGAATTCCTTCGGAAGAGTTGTTCTCGTTTTAGGAAAACGGGCGAAAATTTCATTTATGTTGATCATTGAATGATATTTTATATTGGCTGCAATCTGATTTCAATTCGCCTTAGAAATTGATCAGTTTTATACCCATAAAATTGGAAACCCACAATAGTTCAACATCTTGAATACGATGTTATAATTGCGAGGGAAGACTATGGATACGTTCATCTATTCGGCTTTGTACTAAGATTTTTTCAGTAGTTCTATTTCATCTTCTGTTAAACCATAAAGCTGATAAACCAACCGGTCAATTTTATTATCAGTATGCTCAATTCTAACTTTAAGTTGTTCAATTTTGTCAGGCAATCTGGCACTTTGTAATTCTTCATATAACTTCATTATCAAATCAACACATGAGCCGACTTCCCTTCCTGACTGATTGTCAAGTGCCGGAACCGGGAATTCCAGAATGTCGCGGATCATAATCTGTGGGAAAGTATCGCTATCACTGATCTGAAATTTCTTTCTGAAATACCAACCTATCAGCGATGAATTCAACACACCCGTTAACGCGGGATAAAAATATGAATCGTTGTTGATTTTAAGAACAAACAATAAAGTATTGCAATAGGAAGTATAAGGTATATAATTCGCTATCAGCGTTTTCCCAATGATTTTACGGATCAGTATCTTTTCACCTTCAAAATTGCCTGCGTTTCTGGGTGCAGCCAGCCATTCGCCATAATTTATCCAGTTATTCCCTTTCCAGAGAAGTTGATATCTTCCTATATGTTTACCATCATAAAATGGCTTCCAACCATTTGACAACTGCAAAGAAGATGTAAAAGGTTTCTTAACCCTGATTTCTTCAGTTTGAGGTGGTTTCCCTTTTCCAACTTCATAAGCCTTTATCCCGGAATAAATACTTACAATATTGCCAATTCTGATCTGGCTATTTCCCAATTTTAACACAAGTTTGTTTTCTTCCAAATCAGATTGGAGATTAAAAGCATTCTGGTCATACCAGGATTCAGTATTTATAACAAAACTCCTATCCGGTTTTATAACCTGTTGAATGATGCGTTTTTTATCAAAAACAGCCACAGAAACGTTGTTGGGATGAAAAGTGGTCGCTGGCTCTGACTTTTGCGCAAAAAGCAGAATTGTATCCACAGTTGCACCGGAAAAAATATTGGAAGGCAATAAAACCAATTCGTTCAACAAAGAATTCTGTAAAAGAAATGCGCGTGAAGAGGAGGTAAATCCAAGATTCAATAATGTATCAGGAATGATATAACCTAAAAAACCGTTTGTTTTCAGCAATTTAAGAGCACTTTCAATAAACAGAAGATAGCTTTCTCCGCGCCAGACGGAAGTTTTGTAGCTACTTTTAAAATAGGCCAGTTCCGAAACGGAAAGCAAAGCGCCATAAGGTGGGTTACCAATTACAACATCAAATCCACCGGTTCCATAAATTGCAGGTTGCTCACCGATCAGGTCAAGTTTATTTTCCAGTTGTGTGGTATATTCCAGCGCTTTCTGTGCGTGTGTTCTTGCTTTTGCAGCAAGCTCTTTAAGGTTTGCCTTTTCTTCAGGAAACGAAGGCTTAAATACCTCAGGAAATGCCCTACGCCAGTTGAATGGCTTCACTTTCTTCTCAGTTCCCGGCTCAAAGTCGAGCTGGCCATCATAATAATCAATATCAATCAGACTATTCCCGCATTTAATATTGTTATCGAGTGTAGGCAAAATCCTTTCATGCCATATCTGGTATTGCTGTGCCAAAGAGGTTTCGGTTTCTCCTTCCATACACTTAAGCAGCAGACTGAGTTTGGTAACCTCAACCGCATTCAGGTCAATGTCCACTCCATATATATTATTCAGCAAAATCCGCTTTTTCCCCGCTGAAGTCAGATTTCCGGCTGGTGTAATTGGACTGTCCCTCTTTCCGGTTCTGGTTCCGTTTCCGGTATAATAGTTCTTATGATAATCGAGCAGGTATTGATAGGCTCCAATCAGAAAGCTTCCACTACCACAGGCCGGATCAACTATTTTTAGCTTTTCGACCTGTTTTGGTGTTTTGCCTTCAATCAGTTTACCAACGGTATTTTTAACAATGTATTCAACGATATATTGCGGCGTGTAATAAACCCCACCGGCCTTTCTGACTTCAGGTTTTTCTTCAATGGTGGCATGATGGGCCGTGTCTATCTTAATCTGTTTGCCAAGAAACTGCTCATAAACACTTCCGAGAATCTCTACCGGGATTTCAGAAAACACATAAGGACAAGGGAAGTACATGTCGTTGACAATGTTTTTAATAATCTTGTTGTCAACCACTAATTTTTCAGAAATCAGGTCCTTTTTAAAATCAAACAAACCTGAGTTGTATTTTTCGTCTGCCTTTTTAAAATTGAAGAATAAGTTTTGCCAGGCATTGCCTTTCATTATTATGGATGTGTGGAGCTGCCCGTAAGGCTCAACGCCGCGGTCTTCAGCAATACGCAGGAAAATCAACCGATCTATGGTAAGCTGAACAACGAAGTTGATTTCATCCTCATCAAGCTGTTTGTTTTTAAGGCTGATGCTGATGGCTAATTCTGTCCGCCATTTATCAAGCGATAAGAGGAATTCCTTATCAACAGTTGCCGTTCCCTTTTTTACGGAATCACTTTGAATATAACGATCAAATCCACCTTTCAATACCCTTTCTTTTGAGAAGGCGTCCCACAGATAGTCAAATTCGTCAAGGTACTTAGAATAGGTCAGGTATTTGATCCGTGCAATCCCGGGCTTATCCGTTGGGTTTGGTTTTTTACTGCAGTCATAAACGGCAAGTTCCTCGAAATCGGTAACCAGGCTGATGGCAAGTTTTGCATTCCAGCCATACCTGCGCACCTGATATGCTACTGAAATATCGTCCTTTACTAATATGCTAGGCTTTTTAGCTTCAACAAAAAACAAGCGTTTCCCACCCGGTAATCGGAACGAGTAATCGGGAGCTTTGCTGCCACCGCCAACTTTAACCCTGTCTTCATGGATAACCTCGCGATAAGCCTCAGCGTATCCCTGCGAATTATCTACGTCCCAACCCAAAGCCTTGAAGAATGGATCAATAAAATCGCGACGGGTAAGCGTTTCATTATATGCTCCTGATTTATATGAATCTATCTGTTCGGAAAAACGCTGAACTAACTTCTCAATTATATGATATGCTTCTTCTTTTGAATACATTTTCTATTTATTGATGGTTAAAAATAATAAGAAAGTCGCTTGTTTCAACAAATGCTATTTGTTTGCTAAGAAAATTGTAGCAAAATATATATCCTGAACCGGGAATATAAAAAAAACCGGAAGACAACACTTATCTCCCGGCTCAAAGAACATCGGCCTGTGGGTTATTCAACCTTAGAAGCTATTGAATTTGCAATGTCTTGCAGTCTTTCGGGGCTTAACTTCAGTTTCGGCATACTGAAATCAATATCGTAAATTGAATTAATCGGAATCAGGTGAATGTGCGCATGAGCAACTTCCAGGCCAATTACGGCAATCCCGACTTTAGTGCACGGAACAACGGTTTTGATTGCCCTGGCAATCTTCTTCGCGAAAACAAAGTAATCCGCATACAAAGCATCCTCTATATCAAAAATATAGTCAATTTCTGTTTTAGGTATAACAAGCGTATGCCCTTCCGCAAGAGGATTTATATCCAGAAAAGCAAGAAACCTGTCGTCCTCTGCCACTTTATAGGCGGGGATTTCGCCACTGACAATACGTGAAAAGATACTGGCCATGATTTCCGATTTTAAAGGTTATCGCATTATTTCAACTATCTCAAAAGTCATTTTACCGGCAGGTACCTGAATATCCACACTATCGCCCACCGACTTGCCCAACAAACCTTTTGCGATTGGAGAATTAACAGAGATCTTTCCCTGCTTGAGGTCGGCTTCGTTTTCAGGCACCAGCGAATAAATCATGGTGGCATTGTTCTTCATATTTCTGATCTTTACCTTGGTAAGGATCAGGACTTTCGACAGGTCAAGTTTAGATTCATCAATGATCCTGGCATTGCGGATTGTTTCCTGAAGCTTGGATATCTTCAGTTCAAGCATACCCTGCGCATTTTTGGCAGCGTCATACTCCGCATTTTCCGATAAGTCACCCTTGTCGCGTGCCTCCGCAATCTGTTGGGAAATGGAAGGCCGCTCAACACTGATCAAATGATCCAACTCGGCTTTTATTCTGTTAAGCCCTTCTAAAGTATAGTACATAATCAAAAAACTTTGGTTATTCGCATTTACATAATAAGAAGAAAAGACCCTTAACAAAAGGGTCCTTTCAAAATGATTTTCAGGATAGGATTAACCTACAGAAAAAGCGGTTAATTACAGGTTGATTCTGGCACCGATGCTGTGGGTGCCGTTAAAAGGATCAGTAGCCCTGTATGAGTAGTCAATAGCAATGCCTGAGCCCTTTTCCTTGTCAAGGGGAACCGCTACCGTGAAACCGGCGCTGGGCCCGGTAAAGGCAGTCGTCCGTTCAGCATTGTTGGTAATTCCTTCTTCATAAGCATAACCAACCCTGAGCATCAGATAGGATTTTAATTCATATTCTGCACCACCTATATACTGATCTTTGGTGAAAGAATTGGAAACAAAGTTTCCGGCCAGCGTTAACCGGTGCATTTCGCCCAATTTAAAATCATAAGATGCACCGATGGCAAGTTGTGTAGGCAATTCGAAATCGGCTGAGCGCTGCTCAAGGGTAAAGTAGCTTTCCTGACCGGGGAGCAGGCTACGGATTGAAAGACCGTCGCCGCTGAAACTCATGGTAGGCCCAACATTTCGCAGGGTAATACCAAACCTGATGTTTTCACGCGGGCCGGTTACATATTGAATACCGGCATCCACAGCAATACCCTGGGCACTGACATCGGATATAACCTCAGATACAATCTTGATGTTAATACCACCATAGATACTGCTTGAGAAGGCCTTGGCATAAGAAATATTGATATTCATATAAGTGGGCGAAAAATTACCAATCCCACCGTCAGGTAAATCCTCTGTGGTTATGGGAATATCGCCGAAGCTCATCGACATGATGCCAAGCCCTAATACACCGCCGTTACCGACACTCTGGGTAAGCCCGAAAGTATTGATACCAATCTCGCTGCCCTGAAGCCATTGTGTATGTGAAAAAATCAGCTCGGTACCTTTTGTATGTGCAGTGCCGGCTATATTTGTAAACATGCCCTCGAGCCCTTTAACACTTGCAATATTAACACCACCCCACCCCGAACTGCGTGCCCAGGGGTTGATCAGCAATTCCGAAGCGCCTGCCTGACCGGTTCTGTCTTTGTTACCGGCTGTCGCCTGACTGAAGGGCGTTATCAAAATCCCGGTCAGTAATAAAGCAGCGAAGTATTTAAAGATCTTGTTCATAAACAATAGTTTGAAAGTTAAAAATTTTAAGATACTTTACTTCTTTGCATCAGAATGCGTTAAGGTCAATTGGCCTGAGCGATCCAAACCATTTAACGATTTTCTCTCCCACACCATCGGCTTTTACATGAATCAGATAGACGCCACCGGCAATCGGAATTCCAGCGTGGTTTTTAAGATCCCATTCAATCGCGGTACCCGATTCATCCTTGGTAAACTGCCGGATGAGGGAACCGTTGGTCGAATAGATACTAACCGTACACTTGCGCGGAAGGTTAGTGATCTTCACCCTGTTGTCTAATTGATTGGTTTCGTAACTTGAATAGGCATAATATGGATTGGGCACCACAGTAATCAGATCGAGTTCCGACTTAGCTTTTTCGATGTTATTGTCAGCAGTGGCAACATTACTCGTTGAGAACTGATACATCGGATAGTTCAGGTTTTGAGTATCGGTTGTCATAAGAGTACTGTCATGTGCTGTGCTGTAGAACCTTCTGTAAGGTTTGGCTATTCTGATACTGGCTTTAACATCGTTCGACAACCATTCCTGACCTGGTATAGCCATCGGAATAGTCACCCACATGGCGCTTGAATATACAAGAGCTCGCTGGGTTCCACCGCCGAGGGTTACCGGAATATTGGTACGAAGGGTTTTTCCGGCATCATACGCTGGAACGTCAGCAATGGGAATTGATTTGCCCTGGGTATGTGCAAATACATACACATAGTGCATACCACCCAGAACCAATTCAGTGGCAGTATTAAAATTAGCGGTAGGATTAAACAACATATCCCTTCCATTCTCACCAACCAACCATGAGTTTTCACCAAAAACGATATTCAATCGTTCGCCGGTTTCAAGGTTAATAGCATAACCCGGGAACCAACCCATACCGGTTTCGGCAATATAATTCGGGTCCTCAGGATTTTCACTGACACCACTACCTATAGTTGCCGGATTACCATTTTTATCAACCGACTGACCGGCACGAACATTGAACCTTTCTATACCACCATCAGATAATGTACGGTCGGCGCACATTTCAATCACCGGGCAACGGGTCCATTTACTTTTATCGGCAGTCATTACAACGTCAACACTGGCAATATCTGAGAAACTTGAAGCCACTTTGGAAATATTCCGGAAAGCAGGGGAAAAGATGGCATCCTGTTCGGTGGAAGCAGTCATAATGTAAGGGCCCCAGGTAGCTGAAATTACTTTTTCGTAATTTCCACCCGGATCGAAAGGTTTGGCAGGCATACTGTAGTCGTTGTTGGCCGGATTGGCGATGTCGGTAACCACACCTGACCTAATCCAGTTAAGCGCCGGAACACCATCAATATCAGGAACACCGAAGACCCATACTTTTGAACTGTCAGCAAAAGTAATACTGGAACTAATTAGTCCGTTATTCTCAGAAATAATCTCATAAATCGCAGCATCATCTGCATTTATCCCGACCTGATAAGGCCCTGGGTCAACTACTTGTCCAATAGATACTGAAATACCCAGTTCAGGAAACAACTGCTGACTCTTGTATGCAATGGTTGTGTCGGATCTGTAAACCACATTGTTGGTAAGGTCGGTCAGTTTCCAATGGGCTTTATACGTTAGCGTACTATCAGCACCAATTTTCAGGAAATACGGTACCAGTGAATCAAATGCAAGCTCGTATTCAGCATTCTTAACATTTAACGGATCAATCACCCTGATATCAATCGGACCCTTGCCTTGTTTGTATTTAGGATTATAGGCAATCGGGTAATCAGGGCTGCCTAATTGGTTAAGCGAGTCCACGGGGCTTTTAGAGAGAATCTCAGCAACTGTTGCATCTGACAGTTCAAGAAGATTACCACCATTGCCTTGTCCCTGCAACCTGGTGACTTCAACGCCATCGCCGAAGTTTGCTGTTGGATCAATTGTACCCACAATTCTATGGGGAATGCTTGGATACACCTTAATGTTCTTACGACCGGCAAGGTAAACCTTCTTTTGACCTGTTAGTCCAATGATGCCGGCTTCCTGGGAACCAGGATCGGCACTATATTTCATGTACTCATTATAGCCATAAGCAAGTGCCAGATAATAATACTGTTTATGGTTTACAAGACGTTGTCCTGTAAAAGCATCCTCAGTGAGCCTGAAAGTATTTGAAATGCCTAAATCGGCACCATAAACTTCCTCGATCGGAACATTGGAATTAAGGGCCTGATCAAAATTGTGATTCACCAATTGCGTGACCCCGTTTTTGATATCACTTTGATAAACAAGTCGGACCAATTTCTGGTCGCGAATATCGGCCACTGATACAGTTGCATCTTTTAACTGGAATACCTGATATCCTTCGAACCGATAGTAAGGATCGAAGTCATAACCAGTGCTGTTGGCAACGGCTTGAATTGCAGGATCAAGTTCTGTATAGGATTCATTGAAGTTGTTTCCGGCATCGTTAGATTTGCGGTTCGAGACGTAGAAGATCAATTCCTTGTCCAGTTCACGGATGGTCAGGTCAGGTGCATTGGGACCACTAACGACAGCAAAACAGTTATCAAACAGCAATTGTGCCTTATCATCCACTACCTGCAACAGTTTAACTGAAGCCCATGGGCCACCCGATGCAGCGCGTGCCCAGGGAATACCAACGGTAATGTAGTTAACAGCACCCGGTTCCAGGATAAAAGGACCGGCCGATTGCATAAAACGACGGTCACCTTCTTTGTTTTTAGCAACCTCTTCTGTCCAGTATTTAGCGCCATTCGGGGGAAGTCCGCCGGTACCCCAATCACAGACATCGGTATCGCCGGGGAACATAAAATCACATTCGGGACCATAAGCTCCGGTTGAAACGTGTCCGTTTCCACCATAGAGCATCTTGGTATTGTCAAGCCAAATTCCTTTAAGGTAATTATAGTACTGGGGTGCATATCTCGGATCCTGCATGTAAGGGCCCGGAGCATCGGAATTGTTGTGATAAACGAACCTGCGCATTCCAAAGCGTTCATCATCAACAATACCATTACCAAAGTTAACACCATTAATAGCTTCCGACTTAACAATAAAATTGCCAGTCTGAAGATTACCTTCTTCGCCAAACTCCATTGGCATGCTTGAACCATCCAGGCCTACGATACTACAATCGCCCTGAAACGAAGGCCCGAGTAACCCATCTCCTTTAAACGAAGGGTTGTCGGAACCATCAGTATCCATGTATGGACCCTGGAAAAAGTCAACCCCGATAGCCGGTGGCTGGTCGCCATAAGCCCAGAACTGACCATCACCATCTTTTGGTTTACCATTATAAGAATATCCCAATCCACGGTCCACATCGCAACCTACATAATCATCGGTTGCGAAACCAAGGTCGGTATCAACCCACTGACTAAAGTAAGTGCCTGTCAGGCGGAAAGTTGAACGGTTAATAATTTCATAACTATAAAAAGTCATGTTGTTGATTTCGTCGTTGGTGGCAAAACCAAATGCCTGGGCACGAATTTCAAGACCGATCGGCGTTCCCTGGGTTTCTGTGTGGATATTTCCCTTATCGTTAAAAACCCACCACAGGGTTGCATCGCCTTTTATAACCTGGTCGGATAAAAGCCCGCCCTTCACAATACCTTCTTCAGTTTCTTTGGTAGGTGTACTTGAGTGGCAAAGTTCATTGGCAATGTCGTAGTAAGGATAATCACCATCTTCAGGTTGATAATCGCCATCACCTATCCTGTCGAAGAAGGGTGCCAGATAATAACTTTGTTTCTGGGTTATATCACCATGGGCCGGCCAATCAGATATAGATGCAGGTATCTGGTAACCAGGAAAACCAGCTTTATTTTCCCACCAGGCCAGGTATTCATCAATCTCTGCCCTGCTGATTGGATAAAGTTTATCCCTGGCAGCACACTCAGCATCACTGATGGCAGCAGTTCCGTCAATGGTAAGCGGACCTGGCCAGAAATCGTTACCTGATCCGGGGCTGCCTGCGTTTGGTCCCTGACGGAATTTTAAAGCGGCAAGTTTTAACTGGTCATTAACATCAATTCCTCCAATCCACAAGGCTGCGGAGAACATGGAAGTTTTGCGTGAACCCTTCGGGATTTCATATTGGGCAACCTCGAAGTCCCACCACATATCGCCCCCGGTATTGATACGGGTACGGACATTGTTTACTTCAAGATATTTGAATCCTGCACCAGGCAAACAGCCCGCTGCAGTGGCTTTTACAATTGCTTCTGACTTATTGGCTGCCCCTTTGTAATAGTCGGCATAGCCGGGAAGCGACAGGATAATACCGAGCAAAACTACAAATGGAATGCGGAGTATATTTTTCATAGTTTAATAATTTTCTTGAGATCGTTTCAGTTTAATGAACCCTGTCTGAACCTGGTCTGTTGCTAAAAATTTAGAATTATACCAAGTCTGATCTGTCGAGGAGAACTATAGTTTCCGGGACTGTTTACACGAATGCTGTAAAGATCACGGAACGCCTGTGGATCAAGTTGTGTGTCGATGAGGTTCTGATATTCGGCAGCAGCCAGGTAACCATCGTCATCGGCATTGCCGGTAGCGCTATATACATTAAGAATGTTCTTCGAATCGAAGATGTTGAGCACCTGTACATAAATATTCAGATATGACGAACGTTTTTCGCTCCACTGAATATTAATGTCCCTGTCGATGCGTCCGTCGATCCTGAACTGCCACGGCAAACGCGATCCATTGATAGAACCTTCAATAATACCTGACTGGCCAATCGGAACAATCTTACTTGAACGGGTGTAAGGGGTGCCGGAACCGCCAAAGATGGTAAAGTTAACACCGGTGTTTTTCAGCAATTGCATTGTTTTAACAACTTCAGCGCCGGCTGCATCGGTTTTCTTGCGTCTGATAACGGGTCCATTGTATTCTTTCCCTTCAGTAAAACGGTAATCGAGACTCAGGTTGATGGCATGACGACGGTCGAAACTCAATGGGAAAAGGGTACGAAGGTTTGGCTGGCCGGTCTGAATAAGTCCTTTGGCAAACTCCGGGTTAGATCCGGTACCATTGGCAAACTGCAAGGTATAACTGGCCCTTACCCTGGCATTACTGGTACGCCTGAGGTCATAAGTAATGGTCATACCTTTAACAGTAGAAAAGTCGATGTTATTATAGGAGTAATAGGTTTTCGGATACGCGGCAGTGTAGCGGAATGCCTGAATCTGATCCCTGATTTCCCGGTAATAGGCTGAAATGGTCATTGAAGAACTTGGCGACAACCGCTGCTGAAAACCGAGCTCATAGTCAATGGTTTTCTCTGGTTTCAGGTTTGGGTTGTTGATGTCAGGACTTCCGGTGAAAGGAATCAGGAAATAGTCGAGCGGGCTCATGCGCAAAGCATAAGTTGGCCTTTGGGTGAGTACATCGTAGTGGGCAAAGAACAAAGCTTCATCTGAAATCGGGAATGAGAATGAGATTCGGGGCATAACCGAAATCTGCGGTTCATAATCGCTGAATGCCTTTGAATTAACACTGATGTTGTTCCTTTCCTGGAGATAAGGTGTAACTCCGTTGCCGGCATCGAGTACAATGGATGGGTCGGTAACAACCAACCCGTCGGCACTATACCAGGTATTGCCATTGCGGTAACCCATAATGGCTGTGGGTGTGCGCAGGTTGTCAACATAAACCACATAATCATCGCCCATGTTATCAGGGTGGCTGCCCAGGTCGTTAACTTCAGCTAAGGTTTTTGAAGGATACAAAGTGTATGGGTCTGTCAGCACTTTCTGGTTGGCATCGAAACGGTCAACACGCACACCAATATTGAAAATAAGGTCTTCAAAAGCGAACTTGTCCTGAATAAAACCTGCCATATATATCGGTGTAAAAGGAGCAATCTCTCTGGTGTACATCCCGTTCTCATCCCGTTTGGTAAAGAAATCATCAAAACTCGGACTGTCTTTTAGTTTAATCCTCTGACCTGTATAGGTATAACCATTGTAATTGGTGAGCAGGTTACCGTTATTGTAGAGTTCATCAGGACTAAACATGTCAATTGACAATGCTTCGCTCAGGGCCACTGTTTTCCGATTCCCTTCGGCATCGTAATAATTCATAGTGTAGCTGTTGATGTCGTATGAATCAATATCAATCCAGTCGGTTCCGTCCACCGGCAAACCGAGTTTCTGGCGCAGGCTGATATCGAAATTACGCTGTGAAAGTACATCGTATTTGCGGTCGAAATAAACGGTATCAAGGAAAACACCGTCAAGCGTAACAAATTTCGGGTTTTGGACATCAAGCTGCTCAATATGCGCATTGGTTAGTCCACGCATTAGGCTCCATAATCCAATAGGAGCATAAGAATAGTACCTATCTGCTCTTTGTTCGTAAATAAACCCAAATTGAATCGCATGATTTCCAATATCAGCGGAAGCATTCACATTGATGGCATATTGTTCATTATCAGAAACCTGATATGCAGTACCATTATTATCAAATGTATTGATTGATCCTGGCCCTCCCAAAATACCATAAACACCGGGAGTCCCCATACCGTTTAGCAGTCCGCCACCCGAAATAATGTTATTCAGGTTATCATGGTAACCTTGAGTTGTAGGATAAAGTTCATAATACTGCCTGGTGTAATTGGCGGTGATGCTATTAACGTCGGAAGGTGTGAAGGCGATTAAAGTATCCCGGAAACCATTGTGGATATAACCGGATAGTCCGGAAACCGTGTCCATACCAAATTCATAACTTCTGATTTTGGAAGTTTCATATTTGCCAAGATAGCCATAATTGAAAAGGTTGTCCTTGTGATCAGGATCCTGAACTACCTGGTTGTATTTGGTGTAGTCGGCCTGAATTGAATAATAAACATTCTTTACCAGCGATTTGCTGTCTTTAGCCGCCGGGAAACGCTGTGTAAACCTTCCGAAAACCCTCCAGGTTTTGTCAATTACCTGGGTGTTTTTATCATAGTTAAACATCGAATTGCCGAAATTGAAGTTACGCCCATCGCTGAAATTAACTGACCCGCCTAACGAGAGGTTGATGTTCGGTCCGGTTTTGATGTCAAGTTTGCCGGATGCATTGATATCATAACTTTTGGTATTCGGAGTTGCCTTAACATATTCCAGATCACTTTTACGGATGAAGTTGGTATTGTAATAAGTTCCCGTTCCTGTTCCTGATAAGCGAAGCGGGTTCAGTTCAAGCTGACGCAAAACATCATCTTTCACTTTGTAAATGCCTGTGGCTGTAGGCCTGCTGTCCTGATTGTAGGTAATTTCACCTGCAACAAAGTATCCGAGGATGGCACTTACCTTTTCTTTGTTTTCATCTTTTTTCCATAACAGCGGGCCTTGCATGTTGAGCCCGGCCCTGTTGTAACCAAAAGCATCGAGGTACTGCGAAGTCTGAAGTTCGATCCCTGCACCGAATTCACGGCTTGGGCCCTTGGTTGTTACATTAATAATACCACCGGTAGCATCGCCATATTGTGCCGGCACCCCCGAAAGGATAACGGACACCTGTTCAATAGCCGATTCCGGAAGTGAGGATGATCCGCGAACCCTGATACCGTCAATATACATAACGGTACCTTCAGCACGCTGCCCACGGACACTACCGCGCTCACCATCGGCCGAGAACACACCTCCCACAGTGGTTGCAATGGCATTGGCTGAACGGTTGGGCATCTTGGCAATTTCTTCGGAAGTCATCGTAGCGCCAACCGAGGTTTTGTCCTTATCAATCAAAGGCACCTTGTAGTCAATTACTTCAAAAGTCTTGATCTCTATCATGGTTGACTCCATTTCAATATTCTGAAATGAGATCTGGTCGGATTTTACCACAATTCCCTGAACCAAAACCGGCTTGTAACCAACAAATGTTGCCTTGAGGTTGTATTTACCGGGTGTGATTGGTTTGATGGTGTAGTTACCATCAAAATCCGAGGTTGTACCTCCTGATTGAGTACCTCCCAATTCAACGATAATATTAACGAAAGGTATGGCTTCCTTCGTAGTTTTATCGATCACTTTTCCTTTCAGGGTTCCGGACTGTGAAAATACCGAAAGGCTTGCAATCAGCACCAACCCAAAAGTTAGTAGTAGATTTCTGATCATACCAATGAAATTTTATGTTAGATATACTTGTGTGTCGCGTGTACCTTTAAAAGGGGGTAAAGGTAATAATAAAATAATTTAAGCTCCAAAACTTTTTAGAGCCTGTTTGAACAATCTTGAGAAATTTCTAGAAATACCGTGGATTAAGGATTTCAGTGTAAATTACAGCCGTTTTCAGATCAAATTCATCTGCAATTCCTATGCCGGATTCCTCATTTTCGTGTTCTGCCTCTGATTCAGCTTTCATCTCAGTGATATTTCCTGCCTCATCTTTCCTGGTTGCGTATTGATGTTCGAAATAATTTGCCGGCACCTCCTCAGTAATTGTTTCGAGGGATTGTGCTTCGGTTTTAAACTTTTCAGAACTGGTCATAACCGGTGCAGGTTTGAACTCCGGCTCGTATTCATCTTCATCGGATTCAACCGGAATGGGCTCAGGCCTCATTTCGCCCATCAGTATTTCCTCAAGAAAAGACCTCTTAGGTGGTGGCTCAGCCTGTCGGGGCATATTGCCCTGGGCTTCACGGGCAGCTTTCTTCCGATCCTGCTTCTGCTTATTGTTATAAAGCGAATAAGCAACCCAGATTACACCTATTATTATATACAGAAAATCATCCATTGCGCTGAAGCTTTTTGTTGATTGTGTAAAAATAATAAAGAAAGTGAATAAAGCTGTTTAAAAATTAAAATATCCCTCAGTCCAGGCAAATTATGATCATGATATTGCTGATTCCCCTCCTCCGATAACCTATTTCATTTTTACCTTATTGAGCTTCTTCGAACTCTTACGGCTTTGCTTCATCATTTTTCTTGTTTCGGGGGGCTGAGCTTTGTAATGGGCCTTCTCCATTGCCTGCATCTCCCTGGAAGCAGCTTTTTGTTCGCTTTGCTCATTCGCCATTGCCTTATCCCTGCTGCTGGGTTTCAACAAACTGCAACCACTTAAGGCAATGACTGATATAATTATAAAAAACAGGATTATCTTTGCACTTCTGAACATAATTTTTGTTTTAAAACTATAGAACGTCTTTTTGCTAAAATATTATTTCACCGCGGTCGTTAACTGACTAACTTTTATCCTGATCATGAGAAAAACTGCTTCTGCCGTTCTGATAATACTTTTGCTTCCGCTATTTTTCATTGCCTGCGATAAAGATAAGGAGGAGACCTCAATACCTTACGTGTATGTAAATTTCACAATCTATCCGAACACGCTTGATTTTATACCCGACGGCGGATGGGTTTATGTTACCGGCGGATATAAAGGCATTATTATTTACCGTTACCTGCACGACGAATTTTTGGCTTTTGAAAGGGGCTGCCCATTCGACCCGCTGGAAGATGATGCCCGTGTTGAAGTGGAAACTTCCGGGATTATAGCGGTAGATCCGAATTGCGGTTCCAGGTTCCTGCTTACCGATGGTTCTCCGATTGAAGGCCCTGCAACTGTTGGCCTGAAGCAATACCGGACAAGGTACGACGGTTATACACTGATTGTATCGAATTAACCCCAAATTTATCCAGGCAGGCGATTTTTCGCTACACTCAAATCGCTCAACTCAGGTTAAAATAAAATGGTACACTAATGAAAAACCTTCCGGGCCAAAGAGACCAGGAAGGTTTTTAGTAAACGGGATTATTATTTTTACTTTTTAGTGTCTGTTTAAATTTTATATTCTTTTTTCATAAGGCCCGTCCTTTAGTGCAGGTCTGATTATAGAGTTTAAACAGACTTTTACTTTTTACTTTTTACTTTAGCAGTCCTAATACCGGTAATGCTCAGGCTTATATGGCCCGTCTTTAGGCACTCCGAGATAGGCAGCCTGCTCATCGGTCAGGGTGGTTAGTTTAACACCGATTTGTTCCAGATGCAACCTTGCCACCTCTTCGTCAAGTTTCTTCGCTAGCCTATAAACACCGATTTCGTAGTTACCATTCCAGAGATCAAGTTGGGCCAGTACCTGGTTTGAGAATGAGTTACTCATTACAAATGACGGGTGTCCGGTGGCACAACCCAGGTTAACCAGGCGGCCTTCGGCCAATAAGAAGATGGCATTGCCTTTTTCAAAAATGTATTTATCAACCTGTGGCTTGATATTCACTCTTTTAATTCCGGCAGCTTCATTCAGCTTATCAACCTGAATTTCATTATCGAAGTGCCCAATGTTACAAACAATGGCCTGATCTTTCATCTGCTTCATGTGCTCCAGCGTGATCACATCCTTGTTGCCTGTAGTAGTGACATAAATATTACCTTCTTTCAGCGCTTCTTCAATGGTAGTGATTTCAAATCCTTCCATAGCAGCCTGCAAAGCACAGATCGGGTCGATTTCTGTAACAATTACCCTCGATCCGTACGAACGCATCGAACGGGCGCAACCCTTACCCACATCACCAAACCCAAGCACTACCACTACCTTGCCGGCCAACATCACATCGGTTGCCCGTTTGATACCATCTGCCAGTGATTCGTGGCATCCGTAAAGATTGTCAAACTTCGACTTGGTTACTGAATCGTTCACATTGATGGCCGGAACCAGCAATTGCCCGGCTTCCATCATTTGATAAAGACGGTGAACACCGGTGGTGGTTTCTTCCGATACACCTTTCCACTCTTTTACAACCTGGTGCCAGTGTTTATTGTCTTCAACGAATGTTTCGCGCAATGTTTTCCATATCGCAGCTTCTTCGGCATTTGATCCTACTGTTTCGAGTAGTTTTGGATTTTTCTCAGCAGCAAATCCTTTATGAACCAATAAGGTAGCATCTCCGCCATCATCTACTATCAGGTTTGGACCCAGGCCACCGGGAAACGAAAGGGCTTGCAAAGTGCACCACCAGTATTCTTCGAGCGATTCGCCCTTCCAGGCAAATACAGGAATGCCGGCTTTTGCGATGGCAGCAGCGGCGTGGTCCTGGGTTGAAAAAATATTGCAACTGGCCCAGCGAACATCCGCTCCCAGGTCTTGCAAAGTTTCTATCAATACTGCTGTTTGTATGGTCATGTGAAGAGAGCCGGTAATGCGCGCCCCACGAAGTGGTTTTTCAGCAGCATGTTTCTTGCGGATCGACATTAATCCGGGCATTTCCTTTTCGGCAATCTCAATTTCTTTGCGGCCAAATTCAGCAAGGCTGATGTCTTTAACTTTATAGGGCAAAACTTCGGTTAAGGTATCTTTCATTATTACTTAAGTTTATTATTTTTTAATTGGGGGCTGCAAAATTACAGATTTTATTGATGTAAAAACTGAAATTCATTGGTAACTGATCAGGAAAACCCTGAATGACTATTCTGTAATTCTGTGCGCATAGATAACAACAATCTCTTTCTTCTGTTCATACGAAGGGAAAATATGTCTTTTATATTGACTGCCGGTTAAACTCTGAATGAGAATAAGCAAAATGTAGCCGTTCTGATCTTACTACCCTGCCATATCAGACCTGGAAATTATGATAGGTGAAGTGGTTTCTGAGAAGTTGCTTCCTGGATATGATAATGAATCATTCTTTTTATTCCTCTTATAACTTGAAAAAAGTCAGGCATTGCAAGGCCCGGGAAACCCATATTTGCTTATCATTGCAGACGGATTCCAAATGATCGCCAATGACTGTTTACGAAACAATTCTGAAAAAGAGGTCGGATGGCCTTAAACAACTTGCAGTGCTTATTGATCCTGACAAAGCGGATGATAAAGCAATTGCCGCGTTGGCGAAGACCGCCGGTGACAATAAAGCGGACTATTTCTTTGTAGGTGGAAGTCTGTTGATCAACAACAGGCTGGATGACTGCATCCGGATTTTAAAAGACGCGGCAGGGATTCCTGTCGTTCTTTTTCCGGGCAACACCCTGCAGATGAGCTGGAGAGCCGATGCCATTCTGTTCCTGTCGCTGATTTCCGGCCGCAACGCTGAAATGTTGATTGGCCGTCATGTAGTGGCAGCCCCTTACCTGAAGCTCAGCCCACTCGAAGTTATCTCAACCGGATATATGGTTATAGAAAGCGGAAAACCGACGGCAGTCTCTTACATGAGCAATTCCAATCCAATTCCTTCCGATAAAAACGATATTGCCATGTGTACCGCTATGGCCGGTGAAATGCTCGGCCTGAAGCTGATCTTTATGGATGCCGGCAGCGGAGCCATCAACCCGGTTTCATCGGATATGATCAGCAATGTGAAGCAAACCATCGAGGTTCCCCTGATCGTCGGCGGGGGAATCCGTACCCCCGAAAGAGCGGCAGAAAGTGCTGCTGCCGGAGCCGACATCCTGGTAATTGGCAACGCTTTTGAAAAGGACCCCGGGTTGATTCACGAAATTGCCCATGCAATAAAAAACAAATAATCCTCAAGTCGAAATTTACAATCCCATCATCATGAGCAGATTAGTACTCATTCAGCTTTTCCTTTGTTTATCAATAATTGCAAATGCCCAGGACAAACTCTTCGTCCCCGAAGAAATAGCCACCAACCGGAAACTATACCCATCCGGCCTGAGTAACCTGCAATGGCAGGGCAACAGCGACCGGGTTACCTGGCAAAATGCAACCGCACTCATTGCCGGACACACTGCCAATGAAACTATTGACACCCTGATGAAAATCAGTGACCTGAACGGGTACCTGAAAAACGCAGGGAAAGAAGAAGTGAAAAGATTTCCTATGATCCTGTGGGAGAATGAAACCATTTTCTCATTCAGCACCGGGAGTGAATGGTTTGAATACAATACAGCCGGTAAAACGCTGAAACAACGCTTTTCCATTCCCGACAATGCAGACAATGCAGAAACAGCCCCGGGCAACACATATATGGCCTATACCATTGATAATAACCTCTTTGTCAGTGATGGTAAAACAGAGACCGCCGTGACCAAAGATGAAAACAAAGGCATCGTCAATGGCCAGACCGTTCACCGGAATGAGTTTGGTATCAGCAAAGGGACTTTCTGGTCGCCTTCCGGAAATCTGCTGGCCTTTTACAGGATGGACGAAACCATGGTTACAGAATATCCCCTGGTTGATGTAACCGAACGCATCGCCAAAGCCAACCCCATCCGTTACCCCATGGCCGGCATGACCAGCCATGAAGTAACCCTGGGCATTTTCAATCCGGCAAACGGAGTGACGAACTTTATCGAAACCGGCAAACCTGCCGAACAGTACCTTACCAACATTGCCTGGAGCCCCGATGAAAAATCAATCTTTATCGCCATGCTCAACCCCGACCAGAACCACATGAAGCTGAACGAATATGAGGTGGCCAGCGGAAAATTCATTCGTACACTCTTTGAAGAGGAAAATGACCGTTATGTTGAGCCATTGCACCCCATGGTTTTTGTACCGGGAAGCAACGGTCAGTTTATCTGGCAGAGCCAGCGCGATGGATACAACCACTTGTACCTCTACAACCGCGATGGCAGTCTTGTAAAACAACTCACGACCGGTAAGTGGATTGTAAATGAAATGAAAGGTTTCGACCAGAATTCAAAGGGAATTTTCTATACTTCCACGGCAGTAAGCCCTTTACAGGATCAATTGTATTACGTTGATCTTAAATCGGGCAAATCAACGCGCCTGACCACAGAAGAAGGCGTTCAGAGTCCCGTTGTCAGGGCCGATGGCAAGTATTTTCTTACCCGATGCAGCAATCCGCAGGTCGCTTCCAGAACCCGGCTGGTCTCTTTTTCGGGAAAACTGAACAGGATCATTCACGAAGACCTGAACCCGCTGAAGGACTACAAAACCGGAGAAGTCAGTTTAGTTAAACTAAAAGCCGATGATGGCACCGATCTTTATGCCCGGCTTACCAAACCCACCGACTTTGACCCTGCAAAGAAATATCCTGTTTTAATCTATGTTTATGGCGGTCCCCATGCCCAACTGGTCACCGGTGACTGGCTCAACGGCGGCGGCCTTTTCGACCACTATCTGGCACAGAAAGGTTATGCGGTATTTACCCTCGATAACCGGGGCTCGGCAGGCAGGGGATTTGAGTTTGAAAGCTGCATACACCGGAATCTGGGCGTGCTTGAAATGGCCGACCAACTGAAAGGCGTTGACTACCTGAAATCACAACCCTGGGTGGATGCTTCCCGTATTGGGGTGGATGGCTGGAGTTATGGTGGCTTTTTAACCTTAACCCTGAAACTGAACCATCCTGAAATTTTCAAGGTTGCTACCTGTGGTGGCCCCGTAACCGACTGGAAATATTATGAAGTCATGTACGGTGAACGTTACATGGATACTCCCCAACAGAACCCGGAAGGATATAAAAATGCCTGCCTGCTTGATAAAGTTGACAAACTCGAAGGCAAACTGATGATTATCCATGGTGGCCAGGATAACACGGTGGTTTGGCAGAACAGCCTTCAGTTCCTGATTCAGTGCATCGAAAACCAGAAACAGGTAGATTACTTCGTCTATCCCACCCACGAGCACAATGTCAGGGGCCTTGACCGGGCACATCTGTACCGGAAGCTGGCTGAGTACTTTGATCAGAACCTTTAAAAGGCACAGGGCACAGGGCAATGGAAACCGTCCCTCGTCCCAACCGTCCCTCGTCCCATCTTAGAGCAGGGCACAGGGCACAGAGCACAGAGCACAGGGCAATGGAAACCGTCCCTCGTCCCAACCGTCCCTCGTCCCATCTTAGCGCAGGGCACAGGGCACAGGGCACAGAGCAATGGAAACCGTCCCTCGCCCCAACCGTCCCTCGTCCCATCTTAGCACAGGGCACAGAGCAATGGAAACCGTCCCTCGTCCCATCTTAGCGCAGGGCACAGGGCACAGGACATGAAGTATGGAGCATGGCATCGATAAGTTAAGTATCGCCTCTTTGGGGTGAGACACGGGGACACGGGGAAATGGGGACAAGGAGAGGTTCGACCCTGAGTAGATCGCCCCTCATTCCATTTTTTTACACAGCACGTTTTACCAAAGTAGGGACACGACATGTCGTGTCCCTACTTTGGTAAAACGCCATTTTGCGTCCCAACTATCCTGAGGCTTACGCAAAAGTCATCAATCATAAACACCTCATCGGTGTCACGCAGATAGAAATACACCAGAACTGAGTCTTTGGCCGTAATTCCTTTTGGTATTTTAACGCTGAAATCAATGGGGTTCCATTGGCCTTTGAGGGTTTGCCCACGCAGGTATGCCGGATGATAGGAAAACGATTTACCACCCTGTTTGAAATCTGCGACCAAGGTAGCGCCTGTATCATATTGATCGGAGCTACACATCGCATTGATGTAAACAAAGGCATCCATTTGTGGTTTCAATTCCGGTAATGGCATCCAGTGTGAATAACTGTATGGCTGTCCGGAGTGTATGATGCAAACATTCTTACCGGAAAATGCATCAGGCACTTCCGCAATAAGGCCTGATTGTGGCTGACAATCCTTCTCAAAATTACAGCATTGTTCGAGCAGGGGTTCAGAATTCCCAATTGTTGCCGTTTGAAGCCGGCTGATCAGTTCCGCCGCTTTGTATTTAACGATATCCACCTGTAAATCATCAATATATACAGCTTCATTGCCTTTAACATACCAATAATAAATTTTGACTTTCTGCGCATTGAGCCTGGCAATCGGAAATTCCCTGAAAATCTCAGAAATAGTCCATTGGTCTTTGTTTCCGGCTATAGCGACTGGATAGGCTTTATAGAAAACAGTCTTGCCATCGGCAGTAAAATCGAAGACAAGCATTATTTCTGATAGCTTATCTCCCAGAATCATTGAACTAACGCGGATAAAGCCATCCCTTTGAATCCCCTGATGAAGTTCTCTTTCGAAAACGACACTATAAGGGTTTGCAGACCCAATGCCGGAAGAGCGATTCCCGGAATACGACATTTCGGTGTTGATGGTTGCAGGATTGCTCCAGGGTGACTGAAGCTGCGTTTCGAGGTCAGTTTTGTAAAGATTTGCGCTGTCAACAGGATCGTTTGTAGCCAGGATCCAGTCGTACCGTTCCGGCCCCTGCATGGTAAGCAGCTCAACCTGTAGGTCATCAAGCCAGACTTTTCCCTTGCACAGGTTCTGAACTGAAATAAACAAACTGTCGGAAACGGACCGGATATACGGCAGATAAACAGCCATTTCGGCATATTTCCACTTTCCTGCCTTCAGCCCGGGTATCAGGTTGTGCGTGTTCGTTGAATATTTCTTTCCGGAAGTCCCGATTTCCGCAAAGAAAGTGAATGTAGAATCCATTGTTTCGGGTTTAACCTGGGCTCCTATTCTTAAAATTACAGGTTGAATCTCTTTGTAGTCAGACAATTCCCTGACAAACAGCAGCATGCTACCAGAACCGGGTTCCATTTGGAGGGCTTTTTTACCGGAATACGCCGAAGAAGCAGAAACAAAATCACTGGTTTTAAAGAGCGTGTCATTGGTTTCAAAATCAGTCATATATGCTTTCTTACCGCGGATTTCATTCCCGGGAACTATAAAGGTTGTCCCTTTGCTGAAATTGAAGAAATTTCCGAAATAAGAGCCGGCAGTCACAGGTCCGGCAGGATACACCCAGATCAGGTGCTGAAAATGCTGCATCAGATTTAAGCCAATCAATCCAACCAATAAAACCGGAAGTAGGATTCGCCTCCCCCTGTTTTCAGTCCACTGAAAAATAAAAATCAGAAGGATGGCTACAAAAGCATAATAATCAATCATTACACGCTGGCTTACAAAGGATGTGTAGTTCCATATCCACCAGCTTGACATAAAGTAAACCAGGAAAAACAGAAAACCCGCTAAACTGAAAAACTGCCATTTGTTTTTCCTGAAAAGGAAAACAAACCCCAACAAAGCAAGGGCAGCAACCGGCGTATAAAGCAGCCAGCCTTTCCCGAAACTGAACAGGAACAACCAAAGGTGTGGTTTTGTGAGATCGTAGGTTTCATTTCCGTAAGAATATATAAGTAACTGATCTGTTGTAGCATACCAGTACAGGACAGTAATCAGCAGCGGCAGTGCAAGGGCAACAAAGGCAGGAATAAAAATGCGGAAGCTGGTAAATGCTTTCCGGAGAAAAGTAACAAATAACGCACGGCTTCCGCAGATAAACGGGAGTGCAAGAACGATAAGTCCGTTCTGCGGCCGGCTGATGATGATCAACCCCAACGCAAAAGCTGCAGAAGCGAAATTTGCAGGCTTCCCCCTTTTGCAGGCACTCAGAACAGATAAGATAAAAACATTGATCAGGAAGAAATTATACACATGAACCTGAGAACCATTGTTCACCGTGTAATAAATAAGGTTAGTAGCCAATGCGATAGCAACGAGTGCCCAGGCGATGGCATTTTCATTACTGGAATAAAACCGCAATATTTTACGCAAAATCAGCAACGATAACCAGAAATAAAAGAAACCCGCGAACGCGATAGCCAGTTGATAAGGCAGGGAATATCCATCGGTCGGGAAGTCAAGAATGGCGGCGGCGGCATGTCCGGCCCCAAAAAACGGCAGCCACAGAATGGCCGGGCCCGGAAAATACTTGTTTACAATACCATGCCCTGTGTCGTACCTGAAATCCTTGTACAATTCCCTGCCGGCCGGGTAAAAATTCGATTCATACGCGTCGATAAAGCCATAATCCGGATCCTGATATATAAAAAGGGCTGTGAGATAAGCATAATAGCCTTTCCCATCGCTTACAATCACCCTGTCCCATTGGTCTGATGGGTTTTTGGTTAACAGGAACAAAACGGCATAGACTAAAATAATGAATTCTGGGATGTGCTTTCTAAACTTAGGCTGGTTTAAAGTTGATTCCTGCATACAATATTTAAAAGGGGAAAATCTGGTTGGTAAAAATAGGAAAATAATATTCAGAAATCTTCCAAAAGCTTTTCTGCTATGGTTATCCAACTCTTTTTAACTACTCTGACGGCAAGTCAAATATCGCCTTTTCATTATATTACCAATTATTTTAGCGGAAGGGCAAAGCGGAACATGTATCTTCCCGCTTTAATTTATAGTCCAGGATATGATCCAACATGAAATAATGATCAATATCATAAGAATAACATTTAATGTTTTTTCATAGCTTTAAATTTTTTTGGCTCTATGTTAAATACAGTGGGTAATTGAATTTTAATTTACCACAGGTGAAATAAACAATATTGATAAAGTTGTTAATATTTCCATATACCCGAGCTCTTTTTTTTGCAAGTTGAATTTTAGAATTCAGGCCTTCGAGTATTCCATAGGTGGGGGTCGGAGGACGATAGTTGGCGGACGTTAAACGGGGGATTGGGGATGGGGGACGAAGGTCGGGGGGACTTATCGATTTACGATTTAGGGTTTACGATTTTAGATTGTTTTTACTTTTCACTTTCTTCACTTTCTTCACTCCCAGATAAGATCGGAGACGCAAGCATTGCGTATTTACTTCGTTGGTATTTTGAGTTGAACCTTAGCGGGACGCTAAGGTTAGGTTAGTGGAGTAATCGTTAGTTTGGGTTTTTTCTCACTTTTCACTTCTTCAAATTTTAAAAGTCAACCTATTTCAGGCATCCACAACTTTTCACTTTTCACTCTTCACTCTTCACTTTCTTCACTTCCTTCACTTCTCACTTTTCACTTTTCACTCTTCACTTTCTACTTCCCAAATACAACTCCAGCAACTCCCCCGCTGCCTGGTAAGGACTGATCCCGCCTTTTGAAAGTAATCCTTCCAGTTTTTGCATCATTGGTTTGATATCCGCCCGGTTATAGAAATTGTCGTGCAACTGCCGGTCGATGTAATCGATCATAATCTGCCGGGCCTGTTGCATCCGCTTGTGGTTGAAGTAGTCGTTGTTCCTTGTAAAAGTAATGTAATCGTTCACCAGGTCCCAGATTTCAGGAATGCCTTCTCCTGTTGTGGATGAACAA
>JBBQIQ010000009.1:0-52680 GCA_038325075.1 Bacteroidales bacterium
CGGTTTTGTGCAAAGAACTTCCCGATTAAAACTTCATCGGCAGAAAATACCAGTGATGCTTCTTCATTCCGGATTGAAGTTAAGGCAACCTTATCGGGCAGTTTACCGAAGGCCCCGAAATATACCAACATGAAAAGCAGCCCTGAGAGGAAGACTATCAGTGACAAAAACAAACCAATATATTTCAGAATAAGCTTCAGAAGCTTAGCATTTTTTGCCAGCATAATTTCATACTTTTACCAATGCAGTGGTAGGTCAAAGTTAATCTATTAATGAGAGGGATAAAGCAATATTAATAAATGAATGCTTCGCCATGACCGGAATTTATAACCAGTTATATGACAAACATTGACATTTCGTGGAGTTGTGACAAGTCCAACATCATTTTCAGGAAATATTTGTTTATTAAATAGTCATGCGTTTAAATGGACTTAAAAATGAATCAAACATCAGAAAATCCAGCCAGAATATGCAACAGTTAAAAAGACTTGCCGCTTTTGAAAAATCAGTTAAAAATAAGTTCAATATTTTCAACAGTATGTTTCTTAACCTGCCTTACAGAAAGGACAGCAATATAAGCATACTAATTCCAGTGCTTTATGAGCAATGTAAACCCGGGTTAGAGTCAGGTAATCATCCGCGGGAGATTCTTGATTCCTTTTTCAATAACTATGCGAACATTACGGATGAGCGTGAAAAAATTGATTTTATGTTCAGTGTCATTCAATATGTAGAGCGGCAGGTGGTTTTATACGACAGTATTGAAGATGCCGCTTTTCCGGAACTCAGAGAACTGGGCAATTACCTTTCGATCAGGGATTTTTTTCAACTGGTTGACAGCAAAAAAAACTGGGGCAATATCTCAGAGAAGCTTTCTACATTCAGCGCCCGTATCGTATTTACGGCACACCCGACGCAGTTCTATCCCCCTTCGGTACTCGACATCATCAACACGTTGAGAAATTTGATCGGGAACAATCAGATCAATGAAATTGACATGGCCCTGCAACAACTTGGGCTGACTTCGCTGATCAATTCAAAAAAACCGACTCCGCAAGAGGAGGCCAGAAACATTATTTACTTCCTCCGCAATGTATATTATCACGCTGTAGGCGATCTGTATGGGTATATTAAAGAGAGTACGGGCAACAAAAATTTTCACAATCCCAACATCATAAAACTCGGATTCTGGCCTGGCGGCGACAGGGATGGAAATCCGTTTGTAACAGCCGGCATTACAATGAATGTTGCCAATGAACTTAGAATGACCTTAATGAAGTGCTATTACCAGGATGTGAAGGACTTACAACAGAAACTCACCTTCAGGGCAGTTGAAGACCCCCTCGATTTCCTGAGAGAAAAGCTATACCATGCCATGTTTGACCCTGCTGTAACAATTGCCTGGGAAGAAATCATTCAACCACTGATCGAAATAAGGGGCTTGCTGGAAACCCAATACCATGGCCTTTATCTTAAAGAACTGAATAAACTGATCGATAAAGTAAACATCTTCAGAATCCATTTTGCCACACTTGATATCCGCCAGGACAACAGCATACACAGAAAAGCCGTTGAAGCGATTCTCAGGCATGAGGGTGTTATATCATCTACACTTGATGAAATAGGGCAGGATGAACTGACCGGCCTCCTGTTGCATGGCAACATTACCGCGAACCCGGGTCATTATGAAGACGAACTTATAAAAGACACCATTCAGAATATTTCACAGCTAAAAAACATACAGGCCCGAAACGGCGAGGAAGGCTGTAACCGGTATATCATCAGTAACGCGGAAGATATGTTCTCTGTGCTGTTTGTTTATGGCTTATTTAGATGGTGCGGATGGAATGACCAGAAAATTACCTTTGACATTGTACCGCTTTTTGAAACCATGGAAGGCATGCACAGTTCGGAGGCTACCATGAAGATGCTGTTAAACCTTCCCGAATACCGGGAACATCTTTCGCAAAGAGACAATAAACAAACGATTATGCTTGGCTTTTCTGATGGTACCAAGGATGGAGGATACCTGAAAGCCAATTGGTCAATTTTCAAAACAAAAGAAGTTCTGTCGGATGTATGCGAAGAGTACGCCATAAAAGCGATTTTCTTCGACGGACGAGGTGGCCCGCCTGCCCGCGGTGGTGGCAAAACTCACCGGTTTTATGCCGCTCAAAGCCGCAAAATTGCCAATCACGAAATACAGCTTACCATTCAGGGACAAACGATTACCAGCACATATGCCACACGAGAGAAATTTATTCATAATTGCGAACAACTGCTAACAGCCGGGTTAGTCAATAGCTTTTCGGAAGATGTGCACGATATTTCTGAAAATTACCGACAACTGATTGAAGAATTGGCCAATCTGAGTTATCAGAAATACAACGATCTGAAAATGCATGAGAAATTTATTCCTTACCTTGAAAATAAAAGCACTTTAAAATACTACGACAAAGCGAATATAGGTAGCAGGCCCGGCAAGAGAGGCAACAAAGAAAAACTTGAACTCGCAGACCTCAGGGCAATTTCGTTTGTTGGATCATGGAGCCAGTTGAAGCAGAATGTTCCGGGGTATTTTGGCACCGGAACGGCCATTAAAGTCATGGTTGATGATGGCAAACTGGAAGGGCTGAAGAAGCTTTTCAATGAAGTCGCCTTTTTCAAGGCATTGGTGCTTAACAGCATGATGTCACTTTCGAAATGCTACTTTGAACTGACAGCTTATATAAAGGAAGATCCCGAATACAGAGATTTTTGGGAGATACTTTACGACGAATATAAACTCTCCGTTGAAATGCTTCTGCTGATTTCAGGTTACAAAGAGTTGATGGAAGAAGAACCAATATCGAGGGAATCCATCAGGATCAGGGAGAAGATCGCTTTGCCATTATTGGTTATTCAACAGTACGCGTTGCAGAAAATAAGCGAGGGCTCCAAAAACAGGGTTTCTTATGAAAAGCTGGTTACCCGGTCATTGTATGGAAACATCAATGCGAGCAGGAATTCGGCGTGAGTATTTTGCAACTACTGATATTTACCCCAGGCCGCCATTTCACTCAGGGCTTTCCTCACTTTCGTCCTCTGCTTATAACCATCTTCTGCATAGCCAAGCGAAATAACCAATCCAATCGATTTGTCTGGGGGGATTTCCAACAATTTTTGCAGTTTCTTCTCATCGAACCAGCCTATCATGCAGGTACCCAGGCCGAGTTCGGTTGCCTGAAGGCAAAAATGTTCCGCAGCGATGCCTATGTCAATCAGCGGCCACTCCTTCTTCTTCATCAACATCGCCAGACGGGTAATCAGCCGGGCTTTTTCAATGACAATCACAACCATCACCGGTGCCTGCAGGGTAAATTTGTTGATCAGCCGGATGTCGGTAAATGTAGCTTTGGCAATTTCAGTTCTTAAAGGCTCATCATTTACAACAATAAAATGCCAGGGTTGGGAGTTACTGGCAGAAGGTGCAAGGCGGGCCGATTCAAGACAAAGGTTAATTTTTTCGCCTTCAACCGGAGTATTTGCATAACGCCTTACACTCTGGCGTGAATTGATTAATTCAGAAAAATTCATAATCGGCAGTGGTTTTTAGTTTTTGGTGGTTCGCAAAGATAGCCGGTTCTTCCGGCATATAAACCGGAAGTTTGAGGTTACAAAAAGCGTGTTCATCAATTAAAAACAAGGACAGTTTAACAATCCGGCTTTGGTCAGAAAAATAAAATGCATTAGTTTTGTCCGTTAAGAAGATTTGCAGATATCACCAGGTATGCAGCAATTTGATAAAGAGAATTTTGAAAAACTTTTTCGTGCCGAATTCAAAGGGCTCTGTTTCTTTGCGCAGAAGTATGTCAAGGATTTTGATGCTGCGCGCGAAATTGTTCAGGATTCATTTATCAGTCTTTGGGAGAAAAGAGCAACCATTGACGCCAGCCGTCCGGTAAAATCATACCTTACCACGGCCATACACAACAAATGCCATAATTACCTGCGCGACAACCGGAAGTTTGACACAAATCTTCTACAGATCGAGAATCTTCTTGAATTGAGCGATGACTCAGGAACCGATGTGTTGGTTGAGAAGGAACTTCACCAATCAATAAAGTTGGCAATTGATGAGCTACCAGAAAAATGCAGGGAAGTTTTCCTGCTGAACCGTTATGAGAATCTTAAATATCAGCAAATTGCGGACCAGCTTGGCATTTCTGTTAAAACTGTGGAAGCCCAGATGTCGAAAGCGCTCCGGCACATGAGGATTAAACTGGCCGGATATATGACCCTGGTTCTTCTGCTGATTGCTATCGCGCAACTATTGCTAAAAAAACTTTGAAAACCTGGCACTAATTAATAGTTAAACTTAATAAGGGTAAAACCGAAATTGGGTGTATTATCTACAGAACAAACAATGAAAGAAAAAACCGCATACTACGAAAGCCTGATGGCCGCTTATTTCTCAGGGGAAGCAACCCCTGAAGAGATTAGGCAGTTATCGGCCTGGATTGCAGAAGAGCGTGTTAACCTCGAATTGTTTGAAGCCTCTCACAAAGTCTGGCTGCTTGCCGGTAAAGATGCCACAGACTCAGCCATAGATTTGGATGCTGAATGGGCTGCTCTTACAACAAGGATGGGCGAAACAACCACTTCCCCTCCCCTCACCCATAAAGCCGGAAACTCCCGCATTCTTAAAATGTTTTCGTCCTGGAAAGCAGCCGCAGCAATCGTAATCCTGATGGTTGCAGCCACCGCTTATTTTTACCTGAATACAGGTCCTGATATAATTGTGATTACAGCCGATTCAGGTAACCGGGAACAGGTATTGCCCGATGGAACAGCCGTTACACTTCTCCGTGGCTCCGAAATCGAATACCCGGCTGAGTTCACTGATCTAAAGCGCGAAGTTAAACTCGAAGGCGAAGCTTATTTCGAAGTACGGCGTGATGAGATGAAACCATTTATTGTTTCGGGCAGCAACGCCCGGATTGAAGTGCTCGGCACATCTTTTAATGTGAATACCAGAGCCGGAAAAGATAAAGTCAGTGTTGTGCTAACTTCAGGTAAGGTTTCCCTTTATTTTAAGGGCCGGGAGTCAGAAAATATTATCCTTCATCCTGGTGAACAGGCTGAAATGATCCTTTCAAAGAAAGCTATTACAACCGGCACTAATCCTGACCCTAACTACATAGCCTGGAAAACCGGAAAGATTATTTTCGACAATACGAGCCTCGTACAGGTGATTGCGACACTCAGCAAAGTTTATCAGGCAGAAATCAGGCTTGGCAATCCACAACTTTCCGGATGCAGTTTAACCGCCACTTTTGAAAAGCAACCGCTCGCCTCAGTGCTGAACGTCATAAAAGCAACGCTTGATGTTGAAATAAAAAATGAGGGTGGAATTTTGATAATTACAGGTTCTACCTGCAATTAAATATACCGGAAACAGTATTTGACCTTAGTGTATTAATAAACATTACTCCTGAAATATTGAACATAGGTAAATCGGTTAACCGGTTAATGATATTGGCAGCCCTTTTTGCGGCTGTAATACCCGTTTCACATGCCCAGGAGCTTGCCAGGAAAATCACCGTTAACTTTCAGAATATAACGCTTAAGGAAGCCATTGAAGATATCAGCCGTAAGGGGAATATCCTCTTTTCCTACAACCCGCGAAAGCTCCCGTTGAAAGAAAAAGTCAACTTTTCAGCAATTGATAGTAGCGTTGACTATATTCTTGATGAACTTTTAACACCAAAAGGCGTTAGTTGGTTTGTATCTGAGAATCAGGTTATTCTGAGAATGGGAAAAGCCAATACACCCGGAGAAAATCCAACCCCGGAAATCCGAAAATTTACCATCAGTGGCTTTGTGCGCGATAAAGCCAGCGGCGAAGTGCTGATTGGCGCCAATGTTTACGACAAACAATCCTATAAGGGAACTACTACCAATGCCTATGGTTTTTTTTCGCTTACATTGCCCGAAGACGGATATAGCATAACTGTTTCACTCCTTGGTTATACAGCTAACAATCTGCTCATCAATCTCAATAAAGATCATCTATTGAATATCAGTCTGGCAGAAACCAGTATCGGGATGAAAGCTGTTGAAATTGTCGCTGATAAGGATATTCAGGGCATTGAACCGGCTGCAGCCGGTGAAGTACGCTTTTCATCTTCAACGCTGAAGCGGATGGCCGGTTTTGCCGGAAACATCGATGTACTTAAGTCGCTGCAGGCTGTTCCGGGTATCAATGCTTTTGGTGATGGTTCTTCATTTTTTTATGTCAGGGGTGGCAACAATGACCAGAATCTGATGCTGATTGATGAAGCCCCGATCTTCAACCCGGCCCATTTGTTCGGCTTTTTCTCCGCCCTGGCGCCCGATGCCATCAAGGATGTGAAAGCCTATAAAGGCGATTTTCCGGCCTCCTTTGGCGGAAGGTTATCGTCAGTTATTGACATCAGGGCACGGGATGGCAACCTGAACAGGTTTGGATTTTCCGGAAACCTCGGAATTTTCACTTCTGACCTGACTGTGGAAGGTCCGTTGGTGAAAGAAAAAAGCTCTTTCATTCTGTCATCCAGAAAATCAAATCTTAACTGGCTCAGCAATGAAAACTTAACCGGCAAAACTTTTACCATCGATTTCTATGATCTGAATGCAAAACTGAACCTTAAGCTGAACACTAAAAACAGACTGTTTCTGACCGGATTTACCGGCAAAGATGACTTCAGCCGCCTGACCAATGCCTCCGTGCACACTTTTGGCATCAGATGGGACAACAGCACAGCTACTATTCGCTGGAACCACCTGTTTAACAACAGACTTTTCTCAAATACTACTGCCATTTTCAGTGAATACAACTACTATCTCTACATTTCCCGCGAGCAGGATGACTACTGGCAATCATCCATCAGGAACAAGACGTTAAAAACTGACTTCACCTGGTTCCCGGATCCGGCCAATACATTCAAGGGTGGAGTCGAACTCAGCAACTACCAATCCAACCCGGGAAATGTCCATTTTTCGGATGAAGAAACGCAGAAGTCTGCACCTCTAATTCCTGAATACAATTCACTTGGGGTGAGTATTTACCTAAGTAACGATCAGACAATCAGAGAGAAATTCTTAATAAAATACGGACTCAGGCTCAGCACCTGGAGAAACCTTGGTCCGGCAACCGTATATTTTTACGATGTCGGATATCAGGTCATCGATACGGTTGAAGTTGATCGTGGTAATTACTTCTCACCCTATTTCAATCTTGAACCTAGGATCAGTATGGCATTTGCAGTTGGATCAAATGCGTCACTGACCGGAGGATACTGCCGCACTGCACAATACCTGCAAATGCTGTCGAATTCAACCAGCCCGTTCACTTCACTCGAAGTATGGGCACCAGCAGGCCCGAATATCAAACCACAGTTGGCCGATCAGTTTACGCTGGGTTTTATAACTAAACCGGGCAAATCGGATATAAACTTCAGCGTTGAGGCATTCTACAAATTGTTTCACAACCAGTTAGATTATAAAGATCATGCAAATATGCTGTTTAATCCATTCATCGAAGGAGAGTTGCGCCTTGGCGATGCTAAGTCTTATGGGGTAGAATTTCTTGCCAGAAAAAACAAAGGAAAATTAACTGGCTGGCTGGGCTATTCTTATTCCAGGATATTTAAAACCATTGAAGGAATTAACCAGAATAACGAATTTCCTGCAACTTACGACCATCCGCACAGCCTTTTTGCAAATGTTATCCTGAGTGCGGGCAAAAGATGGGATATAGCTGCCAGTTGGTTTTACATGACCGGATCGGCTTTTACCTCCCCTACCGGGTTTATGCAATACAACGGTTACACAGTGCCAATTTATGGCACAAAGAATAACGACCGCCTGCCCGATTACCACCGGCTTGATCTGTCGGTTAGTTTCAGGTTAAACAAGCCTGACCAACGGTTAAGGCATAACCTGATCTTATCGGTCTATAATTTGTATGGCCGCAAAAACCCGTTTGCTGTAAGTTTTAATAAACTAATGAACGATAACGGAGATTTTGTTGTTCCATCAGACCTGAGCGGGTCGTATGAAATTATCCCAACCAGCATTTCGGTGGCCGGAATGATTCCGTCGTTAAATTATACTTTCAAATTCTGAACATTGGCCGGAAAATACAACCAGGAAACATGTTAACTCGTTCAAACCCCTTCTATCTGATTTTGCTGACATCACTGGTTTTTGCTGCCTGTGAAAAACAGACTGATTGGCCTTTGCAGGATTTGTCTGAGGAATACATCGTAGTTGACGGCAATATTACCAATGAAGCAAAAATTCAGGAAATCAGACTATTGAAACCGGTAAGTAATCCGAACGACCTGCCTGAAGCCGTGAGCGGCGCAGATATCCTCATAAGTACTGAAGAAAATGTTTATTCATTTAAAGAAGACCCAACCCGTCCGGGGTATTATCAATCCGAAGAAATTTTTGCCGGTAAGGTCGGAAGAATCTATTCCCTGATAATCAATCAAAATAACCGCATCATATCGGCAAAGGCAAATATGGTTCAGACGACAGATTTTGTTTTTCTGAGGTACATTCGTCAGGGAAATACCAAACTTTTCAGGATAATATGGGTAGCCAATCCATACAATGCCAAGCGACCGGCGATGTATGAAATTTTGCTTGACTGGTCTACAGTGCCGGGCTACGAAAATGCCGATCCAAACGAAACCAAAGCCCGTTTGCTCTATTATACGCTGCCAACACTTGATGTCAGCCAGATTTTCGCTCCTGCGATGGAAGCAGTTTTGTTTCCCCCGGGAACTATAATTACCGAAAAGCGATATTCACTGACGATGGAACATGCTGAATACATCAGGGCTTTGCTTTCGGAAACCAACTGGCAGGGCAGCCTGTTCAACTCAGCATCAGCTAACCTGCCAACCAATCTGAGCAACCCTGGGATAGGGTATTTCGGAGCTTGTGCGGTGACTACAAAAACTGAAGTTGCCCGAAATATATCCAGGTAAATTCCGGAAAATTAAATTTATATCATCTATCTGGTTAACAATATGTTGAATATTTTTCCGGAATATTTTCAAAAAATAATCACGAATCACATAAGGGTAAACAAAAGGACTGGTGTACTATTTATGTAACTAAAAAAACGCAGACTCCGGATTTGCGGAAAACTAGAAACAATTAAGTACCAAATTTAATTAACTTTTAAATAACAACTATGAAAACTACAAATCTGTTCCGTACCATCGCCCTGATTCTGGCTCTTACGGGCTTAACCCTGACTTCCTGCAAGAAAGACAAACTTGATGAAGGAAAAAATGATTCCACCTCTTTAACACAACTATCGAACGATGAAATCAATGTTGAAGAAATTTCCAACGATGCCTTACAGGATGTTGAAGGGATACTCAGCTACAATGGCGGTAACCTGAAATCAACCGACAGAATCCCCTGCAATGCCACCATTGATTCTACTTCGGTTGTGAACGACACCATCACCATCTACATCACTTACGACGGACTTTCATGCAATGGCAGGCGTCTGAGAACCGGCCAGGTTCAGATAAAAAAACAGGTAGGAAGTCACTGGGGAATGGAAGGTGCGAGCGTTAATGTTAAATACATAAACTTCTCTGTAACCCGCGTAGCAAGCGGCAATACCATTGTACTGAACAGCGACAAAACCTTTACCAATGTAACCGGAGGCTTTATCTACATGCTTGGACAAAACGGATTCTCCTCACTGGTGCACAGGGTGAACGGTTATGTGAACGTCACTTTTGATAACGGCACAACCCGCACATGGAACATCGCCCGTCAGCGCACCTACACCGGGATGCCGGGAGAACTTGTGCTAACGGTTGATGGATTTGGCGTAGCCGGTGAATATTCAAATCTCGTGGTTTGGGGAACCAACCGCAACGGCGAAGAATTTTATACCCAGATCGACCAATCTGTTGTTCACAAAGAAGTATGTGAATGGCATCCTGTTACCGGTATCAAAATTCACCAGATTCCGGATGCAGATAAAAGCGCAACCATCACCTTTGGCTACGACAGCAACAACCTACCGGTAACCAACGGCGATTGCCCGACCCACTACAGGATTGACTGGCAGAACGGAACTTATACCGGAACCCGGTTTGTACCCTTCCCATAGTTTAAACTAAGACCAAAATTTAAGAAGGCATTCCTGTAAGGAGTGCCTTTTTTTTTATTGATAAACGACCTGAATATCACATACAGCAATTGAGATTCGCTTTATACCCAAATTGAGCGATTTGAAGAAGATAATCGCTCAATCGAGAAGGAAATTGTAAGCAATTCACTGATAATCATTTTCAGAGTTCTGGTGAAGTGCAACAATTTCCAAATCGCGGTTTACCTGAGTAAAGCGATTTATCACTGCACTCCAATCGCTCAATTTAGGTTATAATGTGATGAAATGAACTCATCATAATCAATTGCCCGCAAACAATAGCCGGAAAATTTGTTATTTTGCAGAAACAATTACAACCCAATGAAGAAAATCATTCCCGGGATTTTGATTTTGATGCTGATGATAACAGGCTGCCGTGCCGATACTGTAAGTGAAGTGAATAACGGAATTAATGCCGGCTCAATCATAAACAGCATTAACAAAGGCAAAGCAGTTTTTGTACATGACAAAATTATAACGGATGACCTCGACTTCACGGCTATAAAAAAAATCGAAATCTTTAGCTCTTCGCTTCAAATTGTTCAGATAGATGTCCCGATAACTTTTCTCAATTGCATATTCATGGGAAAGGTTACAACCAATGGTCAAAAAGACAAAAGCCAGGTTAATACACACTTTGGAAGTTCCATCACATTCGAAGCCTGTGATTTCAGGGCTGATGCCAATTTCGATAACACAACCGTTGATGGAATGGTGAATTTTACCGGTGCCATATTCCGGGAGAAAGCACTGTTTAATAACGTTACCTTCAATGGGAGGCATTCATATTTCACAGCCTTTACTTCTGAAAAGCTTTTCAGCATGCAGGAAGCAAGAATTGATGGTGCCATTGACTTTTTCAAAGGAAAAGCAACAGGTAAAATAAACTTTCAGAGTACTGATTTCAGGGGGTTAGCCCGGTTCAGCGATCTTGACTGCAATGGTAAAAGTGACTTTTCACTAGCGAACTTTCGCAGCGATGCATTGTTTACTTACTCAAATTTTGGCAACGATTTCAGGTTTTCAGATGCCAGCGTCGCAGGCAAGCTAGACCTGATCAGTGTATCTTTTCAGTCCGGAGCCTGGTTAACGAATTCCGTATTTGCCGGCAAGGTGAACCTCACAAAATCTGAAGCCAAAGGCAATTTCGACTTGAGCGGTTCATACTTTATGCAGGGTAAGCCAGTGATGGACGAATTTATTGTTCTACCGCCGGGCCAATTGATAACTTTTGGTTCAAAGTTTGCAGTTAGCAACGAATTTACGACCGAATAGAACCCAAATTGAGCGATTTGAAGAAGAAAATCTCTCAATCGCTAAGGAAATTGTAAGCAATTCACTGATAATCATTTTAAGAGTGCAACAATTTCCAAATAGGGGTTTACCTAAGTAAAGCGATTTATCGCTGTGCTCCAATCGCCCAACTTAAGTAAGAAAAAGAGATAAAAACCAACAAACCCAAAACCATGAGAAACTACCTGAAGAGATTAACCCCCGCTTTGCTCATACCTTTTCTTGCAATTTCCACAGTAACTGTTACTTTCACCAGTTGCACCAAGGAGGAAATTACCGGTATTCTGAACGAAATCCTGGTTCAGGCGCTGGCAAGCTGGAATCAGGAAGAAGAGAATCTTGATGAGATTCCGCAAGACCTTGACATCAATGACAATCCAGGCACATTGCCTTCTTCGGTAGATTTGAGCAACAAGTTTCCTCCCATTGGCGATCAGGGCGAATATGGCACTTGTGTGGTTTGGGCTGTAGGTTACAACCTTAAGACTGCCCTGAACGGCATCGACAATCAATGGACAGCTACCCAACTGGCACAAACTTCCAACCAAACCAGTCCCAAAGATGTTTTCTGGGCGATCCCATCTGCTGAAAAGGGCAGCGATTGTAACGGCACACAGTTTGAATCAGCAATGGACATGATGATCACCCGTGGAAGTGCTTCTTTGGCAACAGCACCATACACCAATCTGGGTGATTGTAGCCAATCCCCGCCTTCAGAATGGACACAGGAAGCTGCAAACAATAAGCTGGTCAATTATCGCAAAATTGCTGACCAGAGCAACAGCTCATCCATGACTGTTGCAAACTTTAAAGCCTACCTCGCTGAAAACAGGCCAATTGCCATCGGTGCTAAACTTGGCGACCGCTTTATGCGCTGGAACAGCGATGCAGTCATTGACTATGACACCTATCAGAACCCGGGCATGCAACATGCTTACCATGCTTTGGTGCTTGCAGGATACGATGATAGCAAAAACGCATTCAAACTGGTTAATACCTGGGGAAATACCTGGGGAAAATCAGGTATCATCTGGATTGATTATGATTTCTTTGTAAACAGTTTCTGTCTTGCAGCCTTTGTTGCCCAGAATAAAACCGATGTTAATGTGAATGGTGGTTATGTTGGCTCAGGCGATATTATTACAGGTCTGGATGTGCTCGCATGGAACCTGATTGACGAAGACAACCCTGAATCAACCGATCCGCTCGAGAGGCAGATTACCTACAATGTCTTTAACTCCGGTACTGAAACAGTAAGGGCATCACAAAAATGGAGTATTCTGTATATGTTCTACAACGCATACGATGCCAATAATTACGAGATACTTATCCATGATTATTATACCGATGAATTCAGCACCACTCCGGGAGATAATGCATACTGGGAAGCCGGTTATGGGATTGCCGGAAGCTGGTGGAATCATATTGATGTTCCATCAGGGAAAAGTGTGGCGGCAGCACTTTACGGTGTTGATGAAGCTGATTTCCTTTTCAACTATACCATGCCATCCAACATAAATGGACAGTACTATCTCGTGCTTGTTGCCGATGGGTTTAATGACCTGGCCGAGGCTAACGAGGACAACAACTTCTTTTTCTACAGCAAGGCAGATGGGAAACCGTTCGAATTTGTCAACGGCATTATTCAGGGGGGAGTACCCAATAAGAGTGCCATTGCCGATAAAAAACCTTCGCCTTTTCAAAACACAGAAACCCAGACGGTGATCAGTAAAAGCAATCCGAATGCTTACTCACCTGAGGAAATTATGAGACTGGTGAAACACAAAAAGAAAACCGGTGAACTTCAGCAGAAGGCACTACAATACAAGTTCAAACAAAATGCTATTCAACAGATGAAGAGGAAAGCAAATTAAAAATTGAAGCCGTCCTCATAAATGATGCGATAAAAAAGGTGCAGGGATACGACAAAAAAGGTGTAGGGACACGACATGTCGAGTCCCTACACCTTTTTTCTTCCTAAACCTTTTATACATTTCCTGCGCTTTGTACACTGTGCCTGAAAGGGTCGGGAGACGCCCGGGAAGTGGCTGGTACTATACCTACACTCCATTCTCCATGCCCCATGCTCTGCTTCTACTTCAGAATTCCGATTTTCTTTAAGCTGCTTTCAATTTTCATCCAGCTACGCTCGATGTCGTTATCCAATCCAACGCTGTAACGAACCAATCCTTCGCTCAGACCCATCTTACGTTGAATTTCTTCAGGAACTTCGCTTGAGGTACTTTTACCCGAATTGCTGAACAGGGTTTTAAAATAGCCAAGGCTAACAGCCAGGTATCCAACATCATTTGCTTCCATATCTTCCATCAGCGCTGAAGCCCTTTCGGCGGTTTCAAGATCGATTGCGATCATACCTCCAAAGCCGAATTGTTCGTTCATCATCGATTTCATGAGGTTGTGGCCGGGGTGTGCCGCTAAGCCGGGATAAATGGTGCGCAATCCGGCGGCCGTGAATCTCTCAGCCAGGTAAGCAGCATTGTAACTATGCTGTTTCATGCGGATATGAAGTGTGTGAATGTTCTTAAGGATAGAAGATGACCTGAAAGGATCAAGCACGGGACCAAGCAACATGGCTGTGCCATCGTTCACATCGATAATAGAATTGATAAAATCGTGACTTGAACAAATCGCGCCAGCAACACAGTCGTTCTTTCCATTCACAAACTTGGTGAGGCTATAAACAACTACATGAGCTCCCAGGCGGGCGGGGCTCACAATCATCGGAGTAAAAGTGTTGTCAACCACCAGTTTGATCTTGTTCTTGTTGGCAATTGCAGCCAACCGCGGAATATCAGAAATCTGAAGCAGCGGATTGGTCATGGTTTCGGTATAGATCAAGCGGGTATTCGGTCGAATGGCTGCTTCCACAGCTTTCAGGTCGGTGATGTCAACAAAAGAAACCTCAACACTGAATTTTTTAAGGTAATTGGCTAAAAAGGCAAAGGTTCCGCCATAAGTGGTGATACTGGTAACAATGTGGTCGCCACATTGGATCAGATGCAGAATAGTAGTCGTAATAGCACCCATCCCGCTTCCGGTAACCCATCCGGCTTCAGTACCTTCCATAGCAGCCATGGCATCGGCCAGGTATTTGTTGCTGGGGTTCCAATGGCGGGAATAGAGGAAACAACCTTCCGCTTCTCCATGAAAAGTATCGACCATGGATTTGGCCTGCATAAAGGTGAAGGTTGCTGAATCGCATACCGATGGGTTGACATCGCCGAATTCGCCGAACTGGCGGAGATCCTGAATCTGGCTGGCTGGATCGAATTTCATGTGATTGTGTGTTTAAGGTTTAAAATTTTACAATATATTACTCAGGCAAAACCTGCAGCACAAAAATATCATTATTAAGGTATAATTCAATCATTTATGATATATTAGAAGCATATTGGGCGATTTATTTTAATTATGTAATTATTTTTATCAATTTTGCAAAATACTGTAATTATAAACCACAAATAATGAACTCCTCCTTTCATCTTGACAGTTTAGACAAAAAAATTATTAATCTGTTGAATACGGATGCAAGATTGCCGTTTGTTGAAGTTGCACGAAGATGTAAGGTTTCGGGAGCAGCCATTCATCAGCGGGTCGCCAAAATGGAAGAAGCCGGTGTTATCGCTGGCTCATCATTGCGCTTAAATCCAAAAGGTATGGGTTTCCTCACCTGTGCATTTATCGGCATACAGGTTAACCTTACATCAACATCAACACACGATGAGGTTTTTAAAAAAATACAGAAAATCCCGGAAATTGTTGAATGTCATCACATTTCAGGTAAATACTCCCTGCTGGTCAAACTATTTACCCGCAACAATGAGCACCTTAAACAAATAATTGTGGAACAAATTCAATCCATTCCGGAAATTTCATTTACCGAGACATTTATCTCGCTGGAAACAGGATTTGAAAGGGAACTTGGAATTTAATCATTTCCAACTGTTTAAAGAAACAGTAAAAGCGACTACCTAAGCAACGTGTTAACCAAAAATAAACTTTTTAAGTATGAATCGAACCCTGAATATTTTGATTTTAACGGCAATATTTTTTTTCAACCAAAAAAAGTCCGGCGCCCAGAATTATCATGAAACCATAGATAACATAGCTTTTGAAAATCAACTTATAGGCATGTCGGTTGCCGTAGTTTGCAATGGTTCAATATCAGACATCCACAACTATGGGAAAGCTGACCTTAACCGCAATATTGATGTTACTGACAGCACTATGTTCAGAATAGCTTCCATTTCAAAATCGGTGACTGCAACAGCCCTGATGAAGCTTTTCGAAGAGGGCCTTTTCGGCCTCGACGACAATGTGAGCGACTATCTGGGCTTTAACTTGTACAATCCTCAGTATCCTTCTCAGTCCATCACTTTCAAAATGCTGCTGAGCCACACTTCAGGACTTTCGGATGGGTCAGGGTACAGCCCGTTCCTCTCCGCAACAGCCAATCAAAACCCACCGCCCCACATCAGCCAGTTGCTGACACCGGGTGGTTTGTATTACACATCCGATATGTGGCTCTCCCGTGAGCCCGGCTCATGGTTTAGTTATGCCAATGTCAATTTCGGGGTAATTGGCACCCTGATAGAAAGGCTATCGGGTGTGCGGTTTGATATTTTTGTCAGGGAAAATATACTTCTGCCTCTTGGCATTCATGGAAGTTTCAACATCAGCGATATCGGGAACATAAACAATGTTGCGGTTCTTTACCGCAATTCAATCCCTCAGGCCGACAACTATCAGGGTATCGCGCCCCCACCCCGCGACCTTTCGCAATATAACATTGGCACCAATGGGCTGATTTTTTCACCGCAGGGCGGATTAAGGATAAGTGCAGCAGACTTATGCAACTTTATGATCATGCAGGCCAGCGGCGGAAAATGGAACAATACGACCATTCTTGACAGCACCACCATCAACCTGATGCATCAAACCCAATGGGATTACAACGGCAGTAACGGAAACAACTACTACAACCTCTTTCGTCGCTGGGGATTGGGTTTTCACCTGACAACCAATACCCTGAGCGGGGATATTGTGATTCCCGGAACTCCCATGACCGGCCATCCGGGTGAAGCTTATGGCCTTATCAGCGATATGTACTTTGAGAAGGTAAAGCAATTCGGACTGATATTTATCACGAACGGCTATTCCGGTTCAGCAGGCTATGCCTGGGGCAACTACAGCGCATTCTATCTACCCGAAGAACAAATCTTTAATGCAATCAGGCAATTCCAATTTAACGGTTGCTTTCCGGTTTCGGTTCAGGAAGAGCCGGATCATCAGGAAACAACCCCGATCAGATACAACATCGGATTAAATCAATTAGAAATTGAACCCCAAATTAAAAATGGCACCTTAAAACTTTACGACATCACCGGCAGACTATGTTTCTCTATAAAAATAAATAAACCGACCGTCCAGCTTCCGGCTTTGGATAAAGGCATTTACATCGCGAGAATAATGTCTTCTGCCGGAAATATGGGATGCAGCATCGTTTTGTAGAAATTAGAATCACTCAATATCCGGTGCTTCATTTCCATTTTCTTCGCGGAACTTTTTGTGTACCTGCCCGGCAATCCTTTTGACAAATTCCTCAAGCGATTCGCCCGCCGTTAAATCTAAGTTTTCAAGAATGTCGGCAAAGGTGTCCATAATATAATTGTATTTCCGGAAGTTCTCTTTCAGCACATTCAGGTCATTGGTTTCCCAATAACCTCCCTCGTCTGTCATTTGAAAGCCGGCCAGGTATTTTTTTTCCAGATAGCGGAACAGTGTAATCACTTTAATATGCTCCCCAATGCCGGCATACTGGGTTTTTGTCCAGGGCATATAGAGGTATTCCTTCCGCTCAACATCTGTTTCGCTGCCCCAAAGCTGCAAAAGATGAGGGCCACTCATTCTTCCATTCGACAAAAAGCTCAGCCATACCGGCTCACTTTCCGGGGGAATAACACAAAGTCCGTAAACGGTTTCCAAATTAAAACCAGGATTATCAAAACCCTGTTCAGGGAATTCGCTGTCGAAGATTTCAAACCTCCAGCCAAAAGTTTTGGCAATATCGCTAACCTCTGAAATCATATCCGGCAAAATGGCAGGATTGGCCAACGAACCACTGTAATGTATGCTAAGACCCATTTTCTAACAGATTTAAACACTGATTTAACAACTGAAACCAGGAAATTTCCTTGTAGATGTTTGATCAAAATTAGGTAATTTTTAAGATCAGGAAAAATAAATTTGCGGTATGAGTAAATGCGATGCCTTAACCCTGTCTGACTGGCTAAATAATCTTTCTTTAGAAACTGAAATGTCAAACAGGCAGGCTTAACCTTAACCCTGTCTGACTGGAAAACTGATCTTTCTTTAGAAACTAATTTGTCAGCCAGGCAGGCTTAACCTTAACCTTAACCTTAACCTCAACCTTAACCTCAACCTTAACCTCAACCTTAACCTCAACCTCAACCTCAACCTCAACCTTAACCTCAACCTCAACCTCAACCTCAGTAAGGGCCTACGATACACGCAATAACTGCAATTTTAAAAATACCATTCATTGTAACCAAACAATCTGAATATCCGGTCGAATTTCCAAGGTAAACTTTGTTCACACTCAACGTAAACAAGCAATCAGCGTAACTGGTGGAGTTTCCTTTGTATATCTTTCCGTTTGAGATGGTATAAAGACAATCAGAATAACCTGATGAGTTTCCCCTGTAGATCTTTTCTTCCCTGATTGTGTATAGACAATCGGAATAACTTGTTGAATTTCCCTGGTAAACCTTATTCTCACTGATGGTATAAATGCAATCGGAGTAATTGGTCGAATTTCCCCGGTAAATTTTTTCACCAATCATAGTGTAAAGGCAATCTGAATATCCTGATGAGTTGCCCCGATAGAGTTTGGTTTGTGCAAAAGAGCCAGAACTAAAAGCTAATATGGTTATTAATACTAAAAGAGTTGCTTTCATAGCCCGGTAATCTTCAGATTAATTGTTTTCGGATTTTTATCTGGTAGTGATCATTATCATCCGGGCCAACAGCATCAAACCACGGTCCATTTTCCCGATAACAGAAAATAAAAATCCGCAGCCCGATGGTAGTTGTAACCATCCTTGAGCCACGGATTTTAGCATATACTGATACGTTCTACTTCTTCATCGCTTTTATTTCTGCCCCTCCCTGATAGAGTATCAGCGAATCCACTTTCCCATCGGTATTTCGTTGAAATACGAGCTGGGCATCGACAACTTTTAAAAAGAATTTCACAGGAGATTCGGGGAATATTTCAAACTTCTCCTGACCTGTAGCCTGTGTCATAAGGTGGCCATTTTCGAGGGTAACCATAAGGCTAAAGCCCGGTTGAATCTCATACTCACCAACAAAAGGCTGCATCTGGTCCGGTTGAAGAGATATTACTTCCTTCTCTGCCAGAACTTTATCGGTTTTGGAGCCAATGGTTTGATCAATCCTGTTTTTAAAAACCACGGTTTGTTTACCATTTCTTTCACCAGTAAATTCGAGCGTTGAAAATGAATTTTCATAGGCAAATTTGTTTTCCGCAACCGGTATAAGCTTAAACCGGGAAGAGCCCTGACGCTGGCTATACATAACACCATCTTCATAAATGATAGTGCGAATAGAACCATCCTCAAATTCATAAACACCAGCCAGATTCTTAATAGATTCTGACTTGATGGCAATTCCTTCTGCAGCACCAGGATAAGGCTTTCCAATGGCGATAGCAGCCAGTCTGGTTGAAATATCGGATGGTGAGACATCATCCCTGTTAGTAAGCATCACAACATACACATCTTCTTTCGGCAACCATATCCCATTGGTCGTATAGCCAAAAATACCTCCACCATGTTCAATTGTTGAAGAACCGTTTATATCATTCAGTCCCCAACCGTAGCCATAATGAATCGGCTTCCCATCATTGAGCTTATAATCAGTAAAGGCAAGCCGGATGGATTCATTTTTCACCAGTTTGTTATCGCGGATTGCTATCTGCCATTTGAGGAGATCATCCACATTCGACATAATGGAACCGGCTGAATAAGGTTGTGTGAGGCTCAGGTATTCTGCATTGGAGAATCCGTCCTGGTTCTGATAACCGGCTGCACGGTTAGGGATAATCTGTTTCTGACTTCCGTAATAAGAATCTTTCATCAGCAATGGCTTGAAAATATTTTCTTCAAGAAATTGCTGGTAAGTCAATCCTGAAGCCTTTTCGATGATATATCCAAGCAGGAAATAAGCTGAATTGTTGTATAAATACTTCTCCCCGGGCCCAAAGTCCATGGGTTGGTTCCTGAAAACATCAATCATTTCTGCTGGGGCCAGATCCTTTCTCCATAGCGGAGCCCATTCCATCATGCTCGTATAGCTTTTTATGCCTGAAGTGTGTGTCAGCAGATGATGGATGGTAATTTTATTGTCTTGTGTAGGATAGTCGGGGATAAATCTAGTAATTTCATCCGAAAGGCTAAGTTTGCCTCTCTCCATAAGCATCAGGATTGAGACTGCTGTGAACTGTTTGGTCATTGAGCCAATTTCAAAAACCATTTCAGGTTTCATAGGCACATTTAGTTCAAGATTGGCCATCCCGAAAGCGCTCCTGTAAATCACTTCTCCACCCTTCGCTACAAGTACTGTTGCACCTGGCTCCCCGGGTTTATATTGCGATTCGATCAATTGGCCGAATACCTTCTCTGGTTTCTGGGCTGAGACAAAAGATAAAGTCCCTGTTAGCAAAAAGAGAAGAATAGAAAATCTGCTGTAGTTAATTATTTTCATAGAATTATGGTTTTGTTTTTAGTGCAATATGACGCTGACATTCATAGCAAAGTTACATTACTATTCCTGTAAATTTTATTCAGAAGTTTACAACCCCGGTGTGCGGTCAACTATAGTCATGCTTGTAACCTGGTATCAGCCAATTAGCCAAAAACATTAACACTTATTTAACACATACATTTTTTCTTTTACTTGACTTGTTTGTTTTCAATGTTGTAACTTTATCTTTCAGGTATTAAAACATTACATCTATCAGACTGACTCTTATGTAACTCAGGGTTAGGTTGAGGTTGAGCCTGCCTGTCTGACAATTCAGTTTCAAAAGAGAGTTTAGTCAGACAGGGTTGAGATTGGGCCAGATGTTAATATTAAGTTGTGAAATCATGCTTAGGAGCTGCTTAAACTCAAAGCTTTGGATGCGCCTGCCTGTGCGCGCAGGCAGACAGGCTCAGCTCATCGCCTTAGCCTTAACCTTTTCAAGGCTTCGCAAAGAAAGTTACTCTCATTCGGGCTATAAAAACCTTTATTGAGGGACTAATTTCGAACCACAAAAAATCCTGATCAATAATTTAATATATTCTGAATGAAAAGAATTGCAATTTTTTGTGATGGAACCTGGAATACGCCGGACAAATTGAAAAATGGAAAACGCTGTCAAACGAATGTGGTTAAATTGGCGAATGCCCTGAGCCCGTTATCGCCCGACGGGAACCAGCAGGTCTTGTATTATGACGAAGTAATTGGCAGTGAAAACAGCCTGAATTTTAACAGCATTTCATTAAGCCCTGATCCTTTGGGATTGTTGCATGAATCATACCGGGGATTATACTCCTTACAGGCCAGACACATTCGTCCGATCGCAATCCCACAGCCTGAAAGAGGATATCCCCGCGAATCGCTGCACCCGTCTGTTAAGAGGAGGTACAGAAATGACAGCCGATACAGGCCTAAAAATCTTGACGATTACTTCAATCAGTATTCACCTGAATAAAGTTTTTAACATTCACTCAAAAACCGTAAAAATGTCAGAACAACCTTCGGACCCGAATTTATCCTTCGAAAAATACAAATACAAAGTTGAACTTTTCAAGTGGCTGATTGGCAGCGTAGCCCTGGTTGTGATGACTGCCATCATTGACTGGGGTTTTAAAGACCGGGCGGCCGGCCTTCAGGAAATACAGCAATACGACAAATACGCGACCGAGTTGATTGTGCTGAACAACGACCCGGTTAAAAAACGCATGCTGGCGCAATTCTTTTCTAAAGTCACACCTTCCGAAAAATTAAGGGATGGGTGGGAAAAGTACTTTGCAGAAGTTGATCTCGAGTATAAAGCGTTTCTCAAAAATGACTCTCTGGCGCAAGCCCGGCTGAAAGAACTTATGGGAAAGGACTCTTCTGCATTAAGTTCTTCACTAAAAATTGAAAAAGAACAACTTAAGAATCAGGTATCTGAAAACAGAAGGATCATTAACCAACCATTAGTTTTACCTAAGAATACGGTTATCCCGGTTGTTTATATTCAAATTGGGAGCGAAGAAAGTAGAAAGACTGCAATTCAGTTGGCAGGTAAAATCATCGAAGCTGGATACAAAGCCCCGGGCATCGAACTTGTGGAAAGCGCCCGGAAATTAGCCACAAACGAGATCAGGTATTTCAGGGAATCTGATGAAAACTTTGCCAGGGTAGTGCAGAATATTCTGAAGGATCAGAATATCGAAGCCACCATCAGACCCGCATTCAGATTCAGCAACAGCACCCGCGAAGGTACCATCGAATTGTGGCTGAAATAGCAGATTGAATATTGTAGTCCTGAGAACCCTGGAACCCCGCCTGACCGACAAAAATCACTCTCAGATGCAGCTTTGTATAAGTCAGTCGGGCAGGCCTGAAACCCCGGGCTTCGATATGTTGCGGTTAAATCTGTATTCAATAAGAAGTTTTGTACTGCAACTACTCAGCCACCAACCCTGAAACCCCGGGCTTCGATACGTTGCGGTAAAATCTGTATTCAATAAGAAGTTTTGTACTGCAACTACTCAGCCACCAACCCTGAAACCCCGGGCTTCGATACGTTGCGGTAAAATCTGTTTTAATAAAAAGTCCGGGACTGCAACTACTCAGCCACCAACCATGTAACCCTGTAACCCTATACAAAGGAGCTATTTAGGACCTAGTGAATTTCAGTATAGAAGGGGACCTCATTAAAAAAAATAGTAAAAGGTGCGCATCAGAAAACAAGACGCGCACCAACATTGAGAAATTTTCCGTGCTCACGGTTTGCAAAACATTAACATTTCTTTAACAGCCCTACTCCTTGACTTATGGACTACCGATGATGTAACTTTACATTATTATTATTTCATGTAATAAAGATTTTACAACCATGTTGTCCGGACGAAGATTTAAGAATTATTTGTAAAATTATTTTACATATATCTGTTGTCTTGTTCTACTATAAAATACCATTCAGGAAAAATCAGATTTCCCGATTTATGGTTGCTAATTGTTTTACAGCGGAGTAAGCCGAAAATCCGTAACACAGAGTAGGCGAAACATGTTAAAAATTAAAGTGATGAAATATACATTCAGAGGTAACCTATGCGGCTATCTTTGCGAAGAATGCTCAGAACCACTCTCCGGGATGGAAGTGCGTCTATACCTGCCCTGGCAGAAGGAAAGAATAACTGAAAATGCCGTTGCCAATACAAAAGACACCTTTCGGCTGGTAACAAAAGAAGAACAGGCTGCCCGGGAAAAACTGCTTATCGGAACTGCCAGAACAGATGAAAAGGGAAATTTTGAATTTACACTGGATGAGAAACACAGCAGTACCGCCTTCGACATTGACTTTACCTGTGGCACCGTTCCCCGCACACCACCAATGCCTCCGCGAAAAGAACCGGTTCAGTTTCACCTTACGACGATCTATCCACAGTGGCGCATAAACAGGGAACAGGATTTCTATTTTTTCCAATGGGACTATTGCCTGATTCCCAGATGGTGGTGTTATATCCGGGGGCATTACTTCGACGCATGGGTTATCTGCGGATACCTGCGTAACTGTGAAACCGGCGTGCCAATTGCAAATGCCAGTGTTACAGCCTGGGATGCTGATTTTCTGACAGACGACAATCTGGGAACAGTCCTTACTGATGCCAATGGCCATTTCAGAATCGATTACACCTCTGTTCAGTTCAAACAAACGTTTTTATCGCCCTGGATAAATGTTGAAACAGACCCCGGCTCTCTACTCTCCTTCCAAAGTGGCCCCGATGTCTATTTTAAAGCATCCATTGGCGGTGTAACCCTAATCGATGAAACTGCGGCAAATAGCCGGAAAAATGTAGGATATTGCCTCTGCGTTAACTTATGTACCAAAATTAATGTTGGTGACCCGGGCGATACCCTTTTCCCAAGTGCATGGACTGGCATTGGTCAGGCATTCAATATATCAACCGGAGCAGGGCCTAAAGATTTCGATGTGGACGGCTATGCCGGTGCCAGCTCAGGCAAATTCGCGCTGAGCAGTGTTATCCGGCTCACCGGCCAGGCAGCACCCAAGGCAGCGGGAGGCAATCACATTGAATATCGGTTTCTAATTAGTCATGTCACCACACCCAATGGTGGAGCAGCTCCTGCATTGGGCAATTTCACAAAAATTGTCGGAGTTACCCCAAACCTGTTTGTCGCTGGTACGGTTGCCAAACTAATGGAAAAAGCATTTCCGTTCACGGTTTACGATGTCATCAGCGATCAGAGCGATTTCGATGCAGATGGCTGGTTCGACATTAATCCGGCCGTTGACCGTACCCTTGTAAACAATGGGATTCCCATAGCCAATCTGAACAATTATTGGTTTATTGATGAAGATACACTGATTTCGCTCAATACCGCTGCTTTGACCACAGCCCCGGATGTTCCCCAGGGCGCAGCAGATGCAGGCCAACCGGTGCCGGCAGCCAATAAAATTCCGATCGAGAAGATTGCGATCCGTTTTGAGATCAGAGAGGTGGTTAATAAGCCGTTAAACCAGTTTAACATCATTCCGGGTAGTGGCAAAACGCTCAATTCGGCAATCGTAAACAACAATCCGATGTTTTTCAAACTCGCAATCACTGAGTTGGACGCATTGGGCAGTTGTACCCCGATAAATGGAACACTTCATGCAAAATACACCGTTTACCATCCTCACCTCAGGGCAGCGTATCTGCATCTGAACAACAACAGCTATACGGTAAACCGGTATATTACAGGCGATGGCTTTCTGACGCTCAGTGGCAACATCAACCCACTGGTTGACGGGAATGCCAACAATAACCTGCAGTTAAACAATCCGCCAAACGACATGACAAGGTGCACCTATTCCCTCAAGCTAAACGCGCAGGCCCGCCTGCACAACGGCGACAGTGCATGGTCTTACAGCGGGCCGATCGAACAACTGTTTTTCTATGAGATATAGTGCAACCTGGTCCTGATATATTCAGAAGGGAAGTTGCTTGCAACTTCCCTTCTGTCTTTATATACCCTTTTTCTATCGCCAAATACACCCACACGAAGGCATTTACATTGCTTATTCCTTAAACAAATCCCCTTCCCGCTTGTTGAAGCCGTGTAATTTTTTTACATTTGCATCTGATAACAATGTGAGCTTTATAAAAGCTTTTTTCGTCGCCGAAACCATGGATTGTAAGGGCTTATCCTTAATCAGGAAGATTTTATAGGACTTTGCGATTTTTATGATTTTTGTGATTTGGTGGCGATTTCAATTTCAAATAGACTCACAATTTAAAATTTCAACATATGAATTACGATTTAATAGTTATTGGCTCAGGGCCTGGCGGTTACGTTGCTGCCATCAGGGCATCGCAATTGGGTATGAAGGTAGGCGTTGTTGAACGTTCCGAGTTGGGTGGTATTTGCCTCAACTGGGGCTGTATTCCAACCAAAGCACTGCTGAAAAGTGCACAGGTATATGAATATCTGGTTCATGCTGCCGATTATGGCGTGACTGTGAATGGTGAAATTAAAGCCGACTTCGAAGCTATGGTTAATCGCAGCCGTGGCGTGGCCGATGGCATGAGCAAAGGCATACAGTTTCTCTTCAAGAAAAATAAAATTGACCATATAGCCGGCACCGGCAAACTGAAACCTGGCAAAATAGTCGAAGTAACCGATGTCGATGGTAAAAAAACCGACTATCAGGCGAATCACATTATTCTGGCAACGGGCGCTCGTTCACGTGAACTTCCGAACCTGAAACAGGATGGCAAGAAAGTGATCGGTTACCGTGAGGCCATGACCCTTCCCAAAAAGCCGGAAAGCATGGTGGTTGTCGGGTCAGGTGCTATTGGCTCTGAATTTGCCTATTTCTACAATGCCATCGGCACAAAGGTCACCTTAGTTGAATTTATGCCAAACTTAGTTCCCATTGAGGATGAAGAAGTCTCCAAACAACTTGAGCGCAGTTTCAAGAAAGCCGGCATGAAGGTGATGACCTCTTCCACTGTAGAGTCGGTCGATACATCAGGGAAACTATGTAAAGTGACTGTAAAAACTAAAAAAGGAGAAGAAATCATAGAAGCCGAAATCGTTTTGTCAGCAATTGGTATTGCTACTAACCTTGAAGGCCTGGGGCTTGAGGAAACCGGCGTAAAGACTGATAAAGGCAAGGTAGAAGTTGATGATTATTACCTTACCAGCGTTGAAGGTGTTTATGCTATCGGCGACATAGTTCATGGCCCTGCACTGGCGCATGTTGCTTCGCACGAAGGCATAATCTGTGTTGAAAAAATCGCCGGTAAACATGTTGAGCCAATGGATTACGGCAATATCCCCGGTTGTACATATACCCATCCGGAAATTGCTTCGGTTGGAATGACCGAAAAAGCCGCCAGGGATGCGGGATACGACGTTAAAGTTGGAAAATTCCCCTACTCTGCTTCAGGTAAAGCAAGTGCTGCCGGCTCCAAGGATGGGTTTGTGAAGGTAATTTTCGATGCCAAATACGGCGAATGGCTGGGCGCCCACCTGATCGGTGACAATGTTACAGAATTGATCGCTGAGGTTGTGGTTGCGCGGAAGTTAGAGACTACCGGCGAAGAGATCATCAAAGCGGTACACCCCCACCCGACCATGTCGGAAGCGATTATGGAAGCGGTTGCTGCGGCTTATGATGAGGTGATTCATCTTTAATTGCGGATTTCAGATTGCGGATTGCGGATTTAGCATCGCTGAACTCCGCTTCGCTCCGGTTCGGATCTCGGATTTCATGACTTCTGACGTCGGTCCCTGAGGGAAGTCGAAGGGCTGACCTCTGACCTCTGACCTCTGACTTCTGACCTCTGACTTCTGACTTCTGACCTCTGACTTCTGACCTCTGACTTCGGATTTCGGATTTCGGATTTCGGATTTTTCAATACTAACTATTTACTTCTGACTTCTGACCTCTGACTTCTGACATCCGACATCTGAAATCGTTTCTTTAACAAAAAACCCGGAAAATCAATTCTATGGAAATAGTCCCGACCGAAATACCCGATGTACTGATCATCAAGCCCCAGGTTTTTGCCGATGAACGCGGATATTTTTTCGAGTCATACAGTAAGCAGAAATTCATGAATGCAGGAATTGATGCCAACTTTGTTCAGGACAATGAGAGTAAGTCTATGAAAGGAGTGCTTCGTGGACTCCATTTTCAGAAACCGCCCTTTGCTCAGGGCAAACTGGTCAGGGTGATGCGTGGGGCGGTACTCGATGTTGCAGTTGACCTTCGGCATGGATCTCCCTGGTATGGTAAATGGGCAGCTATTGAACTGACCGAGCATAACAAATGGATGTACTGGATTCCACCCGGATTCGCTCATGGCTTTCTGACACTGGAAGATAACACCGTATTTTTTTATAAATGCACCAACATTTACAACAAAGAATCAGAAGGAAGTTTGCGATGGGACGACCCCGATCTGGGCGTTCGGTGGGGCACAACAAATCCCATACTTTCGCCAAAAGACCAGATTGCCCCAATGTTTAAAGACCTGGGTAATATCTTTTAAGCATCTGATTAACATTACTTTAACCTTAAAAGACCGGCTTCATAAAAAGAAGGCCGGTCTTTTAGCAAACTAAAACCGATACCTTGCCGTTAATCTAAACAGAATGATCATTTTCGGCAAAACTAAAAATACACTGTAATGACCAATAAAAAAAACCTTTTTCTTTTGCTTGTGTTCATCGCATTGGGCACATTTACCATCTTCCTTTGTTTTACCAACAACCCCCAGAATAAAGACAAGCAATACAATGAGGAATTTGCGGCACACAATAAGGCCTATGCAGTTTCAATTCCTGAGAAAATGAATTTCGCCGGCGAAGAAGTATTGCTTGATCTCTATTATGTTCGTGAAGGCCTTGATAAGGAGTTGCTGGTAAATACCTACTGGCATTCAAACACCATTCAATTGCTGAAACGCGCCAATCGCTACTTCCCGATAATAGAACCCCTCCTTAAAAAGAATGGTGTACCGGATGATTTTAAATACCTTGCCCTGATTGAAAGCGGGCTGGCCAATGTTGTTTCGCCCTCAAATGCAAGCGGTTTCTGGCAGTTTCTCGATAAAACAGGAAGGCAATACGGGCTGGAAGTCACCGAGCAGGTTGACGAACGGTATCACATTGCCAGATCTACCGAAGCAGCATGCAAATACCTGAAAGCTGCCCAGGCTCAATACAAAAACTGGACTCTTGCCGCTGCATCATACAATGCCGGCCAGGGAAGGATCAGCCGTGAATGGGAAAGACAGAAAACCAAAGACTATTACGATCTTTACCTGAATGCGGAAACCACCCGTTATATATACAGGATATTAGCCATCAAACTTGTATGCGAAAACCCGGCCGACTATGGCTTTTACCTCCGAAATAAGGATCTTTACCCTCCGATAGCAACATATAGTATCAGAATTGATACCAGTATCGCAGATCTCGTTAACTTTGCAGCGCAGAATAACGTCAACTACCGGATTCTGAAAGAGTTTAATCCCTGGCTCAGGACCGATCAGTTGAAAGTGCCGCCTGGTAAGTCATACAACATTGACCTGCCCGAAAAAAATTCAACCCTTTACAGCAAATTGTTGCTGCAGATCAAAGATCCGGATGCAATAAAAGGACGATCAACCGAAGATGAAGTCAATACCGGCACTCTAAAATAAACGAAGGAATAAAAAATTAATGAATATCATCGAATCAGATACCAGCATCAAAAAACAGAATATAGCAGAAGTAACCGGAGAAAAACTTGAGATTTTCGGGGCTCGGGTTCATAACCTTCAGAATATTGATCTGAGCATTCCCCGGAACAAGCTGGTTGTCATCACCGGATTAAGCGGCAGTGGAAAATCCTCGCTGGCATTCGACACTATTTATGCAGAAGGGCAGCGCCGCTACATGGAAACATTCTCTGCTTATGCCCGCCAGTTTATCGGCAACCTTGAACGCCCCGATGTTGACGAAATCAGCGGACTGAGTCCGGTAATTTCGATAGAGCAAAAATCAACTTCACGCAATCCGAGGTCAACAGTCGGAACCATCACTGAGATTTATGACTTTATGAGGCTGCTTTATGCCAGGGCCTCCATCGCATATTCGCCAGTCACGGGACAGCCCCTGGTGAAGTATTCCGAGCAAAAGATTATTGAACTGGTACATGAACTTTACAACAACAAAGATATAATTCTGCTTGCCCCTTTGGTAAAAGGACGAAAAGGTCATTACCGTGAACTTTTTGAGCAACTGCGTAAGCAGGGATTTTTACGGGTAAGAATAGATGGCGGGCTTCGCGAGATCAGTTTCGGCCTGCAACTCGACCGATACAAAACGCACGATGTTGAATTGGTTGTTGACAAACTCACGGTGAATGCCAAAACAGCCCAGCGAATTCTCGCATCGGCGCAAACCGCCCTGCGACACGGCAAGGGCACAATCATGATCATTGAAAATGCTACAGGAGAACCCAGATATCTCAGCAAAAAGCTTATGGATCCTGCCACCGGAGCTGCTTTCGATGAACCGGAACCAAATTCATTTTCATTCAACTCACCTTATGGAGCCTGTCCGCATTGCAATGGTCTGGGAATCATCACAGAAATTGATCTTAAAAAAATAATTCCGGATCCTGCTAAAAGCATTAAAAAGGGAGGGTTCGCTCCCCTGGGGGAAGCTAAAACCACCTGGATATTCAGGCAAATTGAAGCACTTGGAGAGAAATATGGATTTACACTCGACACTCCGGTAAGTGATATTCCTGAGACAGCGATCAATGCCATACTTTATGGTACCGACGAAGTGTTGAAAGTGAAGAATGAATATCTTGGTGTCACTTCATCCTATTCCCTCAATTTCGAAGGGCTGGTGAATTACATCAGTACGCAGGCTGTTGAAAACGGATCCAATGGCGTGCGAAAATGGGCCAATAGTTTTATGAACTACAGCAATTGCCCTGAATGCAAAGGGACCAGACTGAAAGCCGAATCGCTCAATTTCAGGATTGGTGAATGCACCATCGCAGAATTGTCGGCAATGGAGCTAGGGCAGTTGAATGAATGGTTTAGCCGCGATGATCTGTTCCCGGAAGAGAGAAGAAGAGTTGTAGCCCATGAGATCATCCGTGAAATACGCAACCGTATTGGTTTTCTGCTTGATGTCGGGCTGGACTACCTGACGCTTTACCGGCCATCTGGTAGTCTGTCTGGTGGAGAAGCACAGCGGATAAGGCTGGCAACACAGATTGGCTCACAGTTAGTCGGGGTTCTTTATATCCTCGACGAACCCAGCATTGGCCTTCACCAGCGTGATAACCAACGTCTGATAAAAGCCTTGCAGGATCTCCGCGACATCGGCAATTCTGTCATCGTTGTTGAACATGACAAAGACATGATCCTCGCTGCAGACTTTGTGGTTGACATCGGCCCCGGAGCCGGAAGGCATGGCGGCAAAATTGTAGCCACTGGCACCCCTTCTCAGATGCACGATTGCAACTCTATTACCTGTGAATACCTGAATGGAATTCGTAAGATTGCGGTTCCATCTGCCAGACGAAAAGGAAATGGCCTCAGCCTCTTACTAACCGGCGCGTCGGGCAACAACCTTCTTGACGTCACCCTCAAACTTCCTCTCGGAATGTTTGTATGCATAACAGGTGTTTCCGGAAGTGGAAAATCAAGCCTGATCAACGAAACGCTTTATCCCATCCTCAGCCAGCAATTTTACCGCTCCGACCGTAAACCACTGGCATATAAAAAGTTCTCAGGCCTCGAACACATTGATAAAGTAATTGAGATTGACCAATCACCCATCGGACGTACACCAAGATCGAATCCGGCCACTTATACCGGAGTGTTTGACGACATCCGAAAGTTATTTGCCATGACACCCGAATCAAAGATCAGGGGTTATCAGGCAGGCAGGTTTTCGTTTAATGTAAAAGGTGGCCGTTGCGAAACCTGCAAGGGCGCAGGTGTCAGGGTTATTGAAATGCACTTTCTCCCCGATGTGCAGGTGCCTTGCGAAACCTGCTATAGCAAGCGATATAACCGTGAAACCCTTGAAGTAAGGTTCAAAGGTAAATCGATCAACGATGTGCTTGATATGACCATTAACCAGGCTGTTGAGTTTTTTGAAAACATACCTTCAATTTTGCTGAAAATAAGAACGTTAAAAGAAGTCGGACTTGGATACATTACGCTTGGTCAACAGTCAACTACCCTTTCCGGTGGTGAAGCGCAACGTGTGAAACTTGCCACGGAATTGTCGAAAAAAGATACCGGAAAAACGCTCTACATCCTGGATGAACCGACCACCGGCCTTCATTTTGAAGATGTAAATGTACTGCTTGGCGTATTAAACCGCCTGGTTGACAGAGGGAACACTGTTTTGGTGATAGAACATAATATGGAAGTCATTAAAGTTGCTGATTACATCATTGATCTGGGACCTGGCGGAGGCAAGCGGGGCGGATTGATCATTGCTGAAGGTACGCCTGAAAAGGTAGCCGGTATAAAAGAGAGCCTGACCGGTCTTTTTCTGAAAGATGAATTGAAGGGCAGCCGGTAAGCAATATCAATTATAATTGAACTAAATATTCAATTATTTTAGAATTATTCTTATATTTACACCCTCAATTTATGAAGCATTTATTCGAATCACTCATAACTAACTATGTATTCTGACGCACTGAACGAAGAGGAAAGAATCAGGGAAGCAATTACCCCAAAGAGCTGGAATGAAATAATGACCAGCGACTCCTGGGCTGTTTTTAAAATAATGGCCGAAATTGTTGAAGGGTTTGAGAAAATGGGAAGAATAGGGCCCTGTGTAACTATCTTCGGGTCTGCACGAACATCTGCAAGCCACACCTACTATAAATTGGCCGAGGAAATTGCTTACATGCTTACCAAAAAGGGATTTGGAATAATTTCAGGAGGTGGCCCCGGCATCATGGAAGCAGCCAATAAAGGCGCTCATTTTGGCGGCGGAAAATCGGTTGGGCTTAACATTGATTTGGCTTTTGAGCAAGGATCAAATCCTTTCATCGATCCTGATAAGCTTATGCACTTTGATTACTTCTTTGTAAGAAAGGTGATGTTTATGAAATATTCACAGGGGTACATCGTATTACCGGGCGGATTCGGAACCCTTGATGAGTTGTTCGAAGCCATTACCCTTATTCAAACCCATAAAGCAGTGAGGTTTCCAATTGTAATGGTATCGAAAGAATATTGGCAGGGACTTTTTGAATGGATTAATGAAAAAATGCTCCGGGAGAAAAATATCAGCCTTGCTGACCTTGACATAATCTCATTGGTTGATACTGCCGAAGAAGCTGTGCATACTATTGAAGAATATTACAATAAATACGCTTTAAAACCAAACTTCTGAGACATGCCGGGAAATCAGGTCTCTTAAGTTCTTTACTAACTTTAAAAACCAAACATCATGACATCTTTGAAATTAATTCAACTCAATTTTGAAACAGGAGGATATAACCTGTTGGCAAGAGTCATCATCAACGACAAACCCGCTTTGTTATTGATTGATACGAGTTCTCCCACAACTGTAATCGATACAGATCATCTGCAAAAGTTTGTAAGCCAGACCGAGCTTAAGCGCAGTTCACGAAAGAACCTCGCACCGGGATCTACAAGCATTTACAGCTATGTTGCAAATCTTGAAAAATTTGAGATCGGTTCTGTTCTAATCGAGAATTACAAAGCATCATCACTGGATCTGGGTGCTATTAATCGTTCCTTCAGAGGAATGGGTAATCCTCAGATTGATGGATTGCTGGGGTGTGATTTGCTGAAGCATTGCAAAGCCACCATTAATTTTGAAAAACGGGTCCTTGAACTCGGTACGCTTGTTGAGCCAACTGAACCAGCAAAGAACGCTGTTATCGAATAATCACCACCTTGTTTCTAAAATTTAGCCGGGGATCGTTTTGATTCCTGGCTTCAAGTATGAGCATTCCGGAATAAGGTTCGGGGATAAATATACTATTGTCTTCTGCGCCTTGCAGAATAACGCTCTTTAGTAGCAGGCCGTCAAGGTTATAAATATTTAATTGCCAGGTTCCTGCATTGCTGAGATTCACCTTTAACCATCCATTGCCCGGATTTGGTGAAACACTCATTTTCCCATAATTTTTATCATTTTCGCCAAAGCCCGCAGGACCGGGAGGAGTACCCTTAAATAAGGTGATACCTCCGCTGTAGTTGCCAACAGCAAGATCAGGAAAACCATTATTGTTCAGGTCAGACCAGGCTGGCGCAGTACGGATACCTTCGGTAATGTACATAAAATGAGGATCATAAAGTTCGAAAACCTGGCCTGCATGGGCTGAAATATTTTTATAATACTTCAGCAGTCCCGATTCGGAGCCGGCCAAAAGCCTGAGTTCTCCGCCGGAAGTCCTGAAAAAGCATGGAACACTGTAACCTGTATAGGAAACCCCTGGATCGGTCACATTAACATTACCGAAATTATTCGTTATCAGGCTAAAAACAGGTTCACCGGCAATTCCGGTGTTCTCATAGTAGGAAAGTTTCCCATTCAAGGCCCCCAAAACAAGATCGTTCAAACCATCTTTATTGATGTCAACAAAAGTTGGGGTACTATAGCCTTCAACGGCCAGGTTCTGGTAAGCCGGCAATGGATTTTCAAAAACCGGTATTTGCCCCGGACTTTCTACATTCGTAAATATCCATAAATCACCTTCACTGTTTCCAAGCAACAAATCCAGATCATTATCCCCGTCAAGATCATCAAAGGCAGGATAAACTCCAATAAGGCCCAACTGCGAAACATGCGCGAAATCGTCGTCGGCCAGAATGAACGAAGGGGATTCAGGCGTGCCATTATTCAGGAAAAGATAAAGCCTTGCCGTATAGTAGCATTTCAGTTGTCCGAACTCATTTATCAGACAGGTATCGTATAGTCCATAGTTACCGACAACAAGATCGGTAAGGCCATCTCCATTCACATCAACAAAAACCGGGTAGGCTCCGAGTCCAAGATCAATCATTCCATCCTGCAGAAAAGAGCGGGTGAGTAAACCACAATCTTTCGCACCTGAGCTGCTTTTACAATCGCTGTAAAGCCACACACTGTTTGTTCCCTGCGACTTGACAAGGCTGGGGTCGAAAGGCGAAGCCAGCAAATGCATTAAGCCATCATTATACAGATCGATTTCCTGAACCAGCGGGAACGACCACATTTTGACAGGATCGGCAACAGGCCAGTCGGGCAGTTGCTCTACCATCAATGCATCCACGTTATTACCTGCATTGCGCAGGGCAACCATGCCACTGAAGTCAACATCACCCATCACCAGATCATAATAACCATTTTCTGTTATGTCTGTTAACAAAAAAGTCGATCCGGTGTGTTTTGGAGGGCTTCCCCTGACTGAACTTCTAAAGTCAACGCAGGTATCAAATGAAATGGCATTCGATTCACTATTTTCGGCAAACCGGCCCCAGCAATTATTCACTTTATGAAAAATAAGAGAATCGGCAGTGCCATGAAGTTCAACCGACATATTGCGATGGTGCTCAACAAAAGAACCAAGCCCCCAGAAAGTCAGAATATCAAGATCTCCATCTTCATCCAGATCAACAATGGCCGGATAATCAACATTGGTTACCAACAGATTAGTATAAATATTGCCCTGCAGTGAAGTAATGTAAGGGTCAACCGCCTTGTTAAAAGCGGGAAATGCCTCCCCTTTATTCCGGTAAACCATAATTCCTCCCGGCGTGTATGTGAAAATATCGGGATAACCGTCATTGTTATAATCAGCAATCTGAAACCAGTGATTGAGTGCGGGAAAATAGTGCCTGAATTCCGGAGCGTAATTAAAACCAGGAGATAAGCCCGCAGGATTATAAATAAAAGGAAGCAAACGATCACCATGCCGGTCAAATACAAGCAGATCTTTAACACCATCGTTGTTAAAATCGATTTTCCCGAATTGAACATTGTTAAGGCCACCTGCCCAGGCATTCCGGTAATTGATTCCGTTGGCCGAAACCAGGATATTGTTCCAGGGAGTAAAACCATAATCCGTAAGATTCTGGGCAAGGGTACTATTGAACAAAGCAAAAAACAGAAGTAATAACGGCACGTGCTTTAGATTTCTCATTGAACCAGTTCATTGATGCAGGAAAACAATTTTATGCAAAGGTAAGTATCAGCCCAAATAATATTCTGATATGCAAGAAAAAAGGTCCGACTTAGGTTGGGATGCCCATTCACTCTGATGCCTTAAATAATCTACTCACTGCCGGAGAAAAGTAAAATTTCGTTAATTATTTAAATATCAATCAATAAGCTAAATATACACTTATAAAACAAACTTAAAAGCCGAATTGGTTAATTCTAATAGATGTTCTATATTTGCAGGCTTAAAAAATTAGTCTAATACATTTAATCTAACTTACACATGCAGAATAAGGGTGCTATTAAATTTTTCGCGATTGCATTGGCAATTGTGTGCCTTTTTCAGCTTTCGTTCACTTTTTTTTCGAAAAGAGTAGAGAAAAAAGCAAATAACTTTGCGATGAACGATGAGGCTAAAAGTCAGGCAAAACAGTTGGCAAAAGGCAATGCGACGCTGGAGCTGAAATTGCTTGATTCAATTGGCAAAGCAAGAGAGCGTTATTATCTCGACTCAATGGCGAATCAGCCGGTTTTTAACATTCTTGTCCGTAAATATACCTACCAGGAGTGTAAAGAACGTGAATTGAACCTGGGACTCGACCTAAAGGGTGGTATGAACGTTACACTGGAAGTTTCTGTAGTGGATATTGTCAGAGCGCTTTCGGGATACAGTAACAATCCTGTGTTTACCCAGGCTATTGACAAGGCCGTTCAAAAGCAACGCAACAGCCAGAGTGATTTTGTAACCCTTTTCGGTGAATCTTTTACTGAAGTTGACCCCAATGCAAAATTAGCAGCGATATTCAACACTGTTGAACTAAAGGATCGGGTTAACTTCAATTCGACCAACGATGATGTTATTGCTGTGATCCGGCAGGAAACAAAAGGCGCCATTGACCGGACTTTTAACATCCTCCGTACCCGTATCGACAGGTTTGGGGTTGCACAGCCAAACATTCAGCAGTTGCAGACTGCCGGCCGCATTCTGGTTGAGCTTCCTGGTATCAAAGAGCCTGACCGTGTTCGTAAACTTCTGCAGGGAACTGCACAACTTGAGTTCTGGGAAACTTATGAATTCGCCGAACTTGTTCCTTTCTTTGAAGATGCCAACAAACGGCTTGTCGCTTCCGGAACAATTGATACGACTTCGGTTGCGCCGGATTCTACATCAAATGTGGCTGTTCCGTTAAAAGACACGACTGTTGTTGCAAAAAGTGATACAGCAAAATCCAAACTCCTCGATCAGATCAGTAAATCAGACACCACTGACAAAAGCAAACAATCTTTTGAAAAGTACGCTAAGGAGAATCCATTGTATGCATACCTGAATCCTGCAATTTTTCCTGACAAGGACGGAAAATATTTCCCGGGACAGGGTGCTACCGTTGGTTTTGCCATGATTAAAGACACGGCCAGGGTAAACCGTTTGCTCCGCGAAGTGAAAAGTGTATTCCCACGCGATCTCAAACTTGTCTGGACTGTAAAACCTGAAAAAGACAGACCTGAAGTTCTTGAACTTCAAGCCCTTAAAATAACCAGCCGCGATGGTAAAGCACCTCTGGGCGGTGATGCAGTGGTTGACGCCCGCCAGGATTATGATCCGAACGGACGCGTTGAGATTACCATGCTTATGAATTCCGAAGGAGCCAAGACATGGAAAAGGTTGACAGGCGATAACATTGGCAATCAGATTGCCATTGTAATGGATAACTATGTTTATTCAGCGCCGCGTGTAAATGGTGAAATTCCTAATGGCAGGTCATCCATAACCGGTAATTTCACTATTGAGGAAGCACTTGACCTCGCCAACATTCTTAAAGCCGGTAAATTGCCTGCTCCTGCCCGAATAGTTCAGGAAGAGATTGTAGGGCCTTCACTCGGACGTGAATCGATCAACTCAGGACTTGCGTCGTTCGTTATTGCCTTTATACTGGTGCTCATTTACATGGTTCTTTACTATAACAGGGCTGGCCTGGTGGCCGACCTTGCATTGGTAACCAATATCTTCTTTATTTTCGGGGTTCTGACTTCATTGGGTGCTGTACTTACACTGCCTGGTATTGCCGGTATCGTGCTTACCCTTGGTATGGCAGTTGATGCGAACGTAATCATCTATGAACGTATCCGTGAAGAATTAAGGGCAGGAAAAGGACTCAGATTGGCTATCCATGACGGTTACAGCAATGCCTACTCAGCCATCATCGACGGTAACGTTACCACATTGCTTACCGGTATAGTGTTGTACATTTTCGGTTCAGGCCCGATCCAGGGTTTTGCTACTACCCTGATTATTGGTATCATTACCTCGCTCTTTACTGCAATCTTTATCTCCAGGATGATCTTTGAATGGCAGCTAAACAAAAACAAAAACATCACGTTCGACAACAATGTGACGCGTTATGCATTCACTAAGGTTAACATTGACTTTATTGGAATCCGCAAAAAACTATATATCCTTTCAGGGGTTATTATTTTTATTGGTATTATTTCTCTTGCTACAAAAGGGCTGAACTTTGGCGTTGATTTTACCGGGGGACGTACATTTATTGTAAGGTTCGATAAAGATGTTTCTACCGGAGATATAAGGGCTTCACTTACAAAGCAGTTCAATGAAGCTCCGGAAGTGAAAACCTTTGGGGGAAGTAACCAGGTAAAAATTACCACCAAGTATATCATTGATAACGATACCCGTGAAGCAGATTCAATTGTTGAAACAAAGCTTTTCGAAGGTGTAAAGCAGTTTTATACCACTTCAATGACCCGTACAGAGTTTACTTCTGATGATGATGCAAAAGTTCTTGGAAGGCTCAGTTCACAGAAAGTTGGTCCCACCATTGCTGATGATATCAAACAGGGCGCTGTTTTGGCCGTATTCTTTGCTTTGTTGGTTATCTTCATATATATTGCTCTCCGTTTCAAAAAGTGGCAGTACGGTATGGGTGGTTTAGTTTCACTGACCCATGATACCCTGATTACACTCGCTATGTATTCGATTTTCTATGGCATTCTGCCGTTTAATCTGGAAGTTGATCAGGCGTTCATCGCTGCCTTGCTTACCATCATTGGATACTCAATCAATGACACAGTAATTATTTTTGACCGAATCAGGGAATACATCACACTCTTTCCAAAACGTGCGTTGCACGACAATATGAACCACGCCATGAACAGTACCCTTGGACGTACCTTCAATACCGCAGGAACGACGCTCGTTGTATTGATCGCCATCTTTATATTTGGTGGCGAAGTCATCAGGGGTTTTATCTTCGCCCTTATGATTGGTATCATTGTCGGAACCTATTCTTCAATCTTTAATGCTGCAGCACTTGCCTTCGACTTTATCGGAATCTCTGAACGCCGGAAAAAACGTAAGGCTGAATTAAAGAAAACTGTTAAATAAACATTCTAACAATTTCATTTATTAAGAGCGAAGGGATGCGATAGTTCGTATCCCTTCGCTCTTTTTTTGTAATTTTGGGAATTCAAAGAATCATCCATGCATACGTTCCAGTTATTGTTTCTTGATATTAGCGGAGGGGAATTCCTCATTGTCCTGGTTGCCGTTTTCTTTATTTTCGGACCTAAGAAAATGCCGGAAATTGCCAGGAAATTAGGCAGGACCATGAATGAACTTAAAAAAGCCTCCTCAGATATTACCCGTGAATTCAGGGAAGAAACCAACAGTATCAAAAATGAACTGCTGTCAGCCCGTGAATCCGTTCGCAGAGAGACTGAAGTAATTACAAAAGAAGTAAGTGAAACCTACGACAAGGTAAGTAAAGATGCTTTGCCGGATATCATCCTGGAAAATGACCCATACAAACTTGCCGGTAAAAACAATGCCGGTAACAACAATGACCCCAACCCTCAATAATACAATTTTAAGCACTGGTTGTCGTTAATCTTACTATCCATTCATTTATCAGAATGGTGTGAAAGTGACTATTGATAAAATCATTAATTTAGCTGATCATTCGTTAGCAAAGGCTGACAGATTTACAAGCATAAAACCCACAGACCCCCGATGAAGATAATTAAGACCGCACTGCTGTTTTCCTTACTGATTGCCATTTCGTTACCTGAAGTAGCAGGCCAGAGTAAAAGAATTGCTGCAGCGGATGACGCTTTTAACAGTTTCCAGTATAATCTGGCGGCTACACGATACAAGAAAGCATTCTCAAAAACTAAAAGCAGACCCGAAAAAGATAAAATCTCTTTTCAGATGGCTGAAAGCTATCGCATGATGAATAGCACAAAAAAAGCAGAGGCTAACTATCGCAGGATAATAAAAAGCGATTTTACGCGGCGAAACCCGATTGTTTATCTACGTTATGCCGACATGCTCAGGGCAAATGAAAAATATGATATTGCCAAAGACTACTATGCTTTGTATGCCGAGAATGTTCCGGAAGATATTCGTGGTGCCAACGGGGTAAAATCCTGTCAGCTTGCAGCGGAATGGATAGCCAATCCAACCAAGTATTCAATCGCCAATCTTAAAAAAGTTAACGCAAAAGGCGATGATTTTGCTGCATCGTATGCCGACAAGTTTTACAATGCCCTTATTTTTACTTCAACGCGTGAAGGCAGTACAGGCAAAGGGCTTGATGACTGGACGGGACAGAACTTCAGTGACCTCTTTCTAACCCGGCAGGACAGAAAAGGAGAATGGAATGAACCTACACTCGCCGACACCGAAGGCAAACTGAATACCGAAGCCAACGAAGGGGCCCCTGCTTTCAACGATAAATTCACATCCATGTATTATACCCGTTGCGGCAGCGCAGAGAATGAAGCTACAAATTGCAGAATTCTGATGGTTAAGCGCTCAGGCCGCGGCTGGGGTGAAGCCAAAGCGATGGAATTAGGGAAAGACAGCACTGTTACCGATGGACATCCTGCTATCAGCATGGATGAACTGACTATTGTGTTTTCAAGCGATCGCAAAAGCGGACAGGGAGGAAAAGACCTATGGATAGCAACCCGGAAAACATCTTCCGAAGAATTTACGAAACCCTTGAATTTAGGTGATCAGGTTAATACCCAGGGCGATGAAGTTTTCCCTTTCCTCAAAAACGATACGACCCTTTATTTTGCTTCAAACGGACATCCCGGCCTGGGTGGCCTCGATATTTTTAAAAGTGTGAAAAGGGATAATGCCTGGACATCCCCGATAAACCTGGAGGTACCGGTCAATTCAAGTGGCGATGATTTTGCCATGATATTCCAGCCAGGTGAAGATCAGGGATTCTTCTCATCAAACCGCAAAGGTGGAAAGGGAGGCGATGATATTTACTCCTTTATCAACCCACCACTGGTATTTACGCTTCAGGGAACTGTAAAGGATGATCGTACCCTTCAGTTTATTCCTATGGCTTCTGTTAAACTGGTTGGTTCCGATGGATCTTCGGTCGAAGCCAAAACCGATCCCAAAGGATTCTATTCATTCAGCAGGTCGCAGATAAAACCGAATACCACTTACGACCTTACAGTCATTAAAGAAGGTTATTTCAACAAAAAGGCCCGTGAAACAACCGTTGGCGTTGAAAAAAACAAGGATTTCGTTATTGATTTCATTTTAGAGCCAATACCCGAAAAGCCAGTAGTATTGCCCGATATTCTCTACGATCTGGCCAAGTGGGACCTGAAACCACAATATCAGGACTCTCTTCAGGGACTAATTAAAACCCTGCTCGAAAACGAAACCATCGTGGTTGAGTTGGCAGCCCACACCGATGCCAGGGATACCGAAGAACGCAACGACATCCTTTCGCAACGCAGGGCCGAATCCGTTGTTAATTACCTGATTGAACGTGGTATAGACCCTGCACGACTGGTAGCTAAAGGTTATGGCGAGCGCGTACCACGCATCCTGGCTAAAGATGTCCGGAAAGAAGGGTTTCTTTTTAAAACCGGAACAAAATTGACAGAGGCATTTATTGACTCGTTGAAAACAGTTCCTGAAAAAGAAGCTGCACATTCACTTAACAGGAGAACTGAATTCAGGGTACTGAGTAAGGATTTTGTACCAAAGCCAAAGAATCAGCAGTTTGAACAGAAAGTTGAGATTAAAATCAACCCTGAGGAAAACATCGTTGCACTTGAAGCAGGAAAAGGGAATTCGCTGATGGTGCCCAGCATCATGAACGGATATACTGTAAAAATAATGTACGACCGGAACGACAGGGGACTGATTTTCTCTCTGGCCGAAGCTCAGAGACTTTTACAAGCCGGGGCGATTGCAAAATCTGACTTTATCGGTGATGCAAATGTGATTCTGGCCGAAGGTTCTATTAAAGACAAGGCAGTATTTAAGATTAAAGAAATGAGAATTGGTCAGCAAACTGCAACCAATGTTGAAGCAACCGTCTCACATAAAATTACCGAAGGGGTTATTATGGGCGAGAGTACCATCAGCATGTTTGGCCGGTTTAAACTCGACGAAAACAACAAGCAGTTGATCTTCAATTAAAATATATCATCGGCTGCTACGGCAGCCGGTTTTTTTTAAGCAAATAGCATTAAAATCAGAGTATGTCGCAGGAATCGAGATACATCCGCCGTGGCGTTTCAGCAGGAAAAGAAGATGTACATCAGGCTATCAGCCGGATTGACAAAGGCTTGTATCCAAAAGCTTTTTGCAAAATTATCCCCGACTTGTTGGGTAGCGACCCTGAATGGTGCAACATAATGCATGCCGATGGAGCCGGCACCAAATCATCGCTGGCTTACCTCTACTGGAAAGAAACCGGTGACCTGAGTGTATGGCACGGCATTGCCCGGGATGCCATTGTAATGAACACCGACGACCTCCTGTGCGTGGGAGTAACAGACAACATTCTGCTCTCATCCACCATAGGCAGAAACAAGAACCTGATACCCGGTGAAGTGATTTCTGAGATTATCAGTGGAACGGAAGAATTTCTGGAAGAGTTGAGATCCTATGGCATTGGCATTTATTCCACGGGCGGCGAAACGGCCGATGTCGGGGATCTTGTCAGGACAATTATTGTTGATTCCACGGTAACGGCAAGAATACGCCGTGATCAGGTTATTTCAAACCACAACATTCAGGCTGGTGACGTAATTGTCGGGCTTGCTTCCTTTGGACAGGCAACCTACGAGAAATCATACAATGGCGGCATGGGGAGCAATGGCCTTACTTCAGCAAGGCACGATGTATTTGACAAACAGTATGCTGTAAAATATCCTGAAAGTTACGATCCGGCCATGCCTGCCGATCTTGCCTACAGCGGTAAACTGAAACTTACAGATCCTTCGCCGGTCGCGGGAATCGACATCGGCAAACTGGTTCTCTCCCCTACCCGCACCTATGCCCCGGTAATCAAGCAAATCCTTGACAATTACCGGAGCCATATTCATGGAATGGTGCATTGTTCGGGCGGTGCCCAGACCAAAGTGCTGCATTTTGTTGATAATTTGCATGTTATAAAAGACAACCTTTTTGAAATTCCACCGCTTTTCAGCATTATCCAGAAACAATCAGGAACCAGTTGGGCTGAAATGTATAAGGTATTTAATATGGGACACCGGATGGAGCTGTATGTGCCCGAAGAGATTGCTTCAGAACTCATTGCCGTATCGGAGAGTTTTGGGATTTTGGCTAAGATCATTGGAAGGTGTGAAGCATCTGAATCGAAAAAACTTACGATTGACAACCAAAGCAACCTTTATCACTATTATTGAAATGCCTGAAATTTATTGATCTGTAGATACCCATAATATACGCATTTTTAACTTCGATTAATTTTACTAAAAAAGTATATAGCTATGAAACATAAACTCCTTTTCGTAGTCTCGCTTAATCTGATTATCACATACAATGTATATGCTCAGTGGGATTCTGTATATACATTCCCTACCTGGCCTGACTGGATTGCCTCTTCAGGAGATAACCTTTACGCATGCACAGTAACAAGGGGGGTATATATTTCAACAGATGCTGGTATTACATTCAACCAATCCAATACAGGTCTAAGCGATACCAGTACAAGGTGTATGATAACCCGCGACAGCTTGCTGCTACTAGGGACCAGGACCGGGGTTTTCAGATCAGTAAATTATGGCGAAACATGGGAAAGATCCGGAGCAGGCATTCCGGTTAATGTTCAGAGTAACGTCGGTGAAATGATATTCAGGGGCGATTCAATTCTGGTAGCTACATGGGGAAATGGCATTTATCTTTCCCTGGATTTCGGACTTAGCTGGAATACCATCAATAATGGAATAGAAGATCTCTATCTCGATTGTATTTTCGCAACCAATAGCCGGATTTTAGCAGGTTCGCCAACCGGTGGAGGAATAATCGGATCCGACGACAATGGTTTAAGCTGGATTGATCGGAACGACGGTGTTCCAAAAATGTGGGCGGATACTTCGAAATATGTTATAATTACTTCATTTGCCCGAATTGAAAATACAATCTTTGCCTCAACCAGAGGTTCCGGATTATTAAGATCAGATAATGGTGGAAAAAGCTGGATCGTGATACCAACTCCCAATTATTATATTTGGCGGACACTCGTATCCGACTATTCTTTACTAACAGCACACGATGGCACAGGGGTGCTTAAAACAGAAAATTTTGGAGAAAACTGGATCGATATGAGTGACGGGCTAGACTTATATACTGGTGAAGCAGCAGTTCGTTCATTCTGCAATTTTCAGGACTACATATTCATCGGCACTTTTGCCAACAAATTATTCCGCCGGCCTGCGAGCGAACTCTTTACAGGAACCATTGAACTACCGGTTCAAAAAAATTGTATTGTGTATCCCAATCCAACCTCCGGTAAAATTACAATACTTTTGCCTTTAGATAACTTTGAACCGGCTTACTATGATATGTTCAATTCATTAGGCAACAATATTATTGAGAATATGCTGATCTGTGAACCTGAACAATCAGTCGAGCTATCCGGGTTTAGTAAAGGGATTTATTTTTATCGGATTCATAAAAAAGGCAAAGTGCTCTTTTCCGGGAAAGTTTTGTTGCATTAAGCCTGAAATTCTTTTATGAGTTTGTGTTTCAATTTCAATTTAAGGTTATAAAAAAGCCATTTTAATAAGTTTCAGGTATATTTAGCTCCGAATGGATTTAATTCCGACATCCGAACTATTGCACAGCGAAGGTCACCGGATGTTATTCCGGGATAGGAAGTCGGAAGTCTGAAGTAAGATTTAAGAGGGAAGTAATCCAAAATCCACAATTTGAGCCGTAACGAAGTGAGTTCACTGAAGGTAAATCCGAAATTCGAAATCCAATCCCGCACGTGCGACACCGAAATCCAAATTATCGTACCTTTGCACCCTCAAAAATAAATGAACATGCTCGATAAACTCGAAGCCATACACCAACGTTATCTGGAAATTGAAAAACAGATGAATGACCCGGCGCTTATGGCCGATATGAAGTCATATATAAAACTCAGCAAGGATTACAAAGAGTTGCAGCCCATTATTGTCGCCTACAAGGAATACGAGTCGGTAGTAAGGAATATGGAATCGGCGAAGGAAATTCTTTATCAGGAAAAAGATGAGGATTTCAGGGCCATGGCCAAGGAAGAACTGGCGATGCTTACCGAATCCTGTGAAAAAATGGAGGAAGACATCCGGTTGATGCTGATTCCCGCTGATCCTCAGGATGGAAAGAATGCCGTGGTTGAAATCCGTGCCGGCACTGGTGGTGATGAAGCCAGCATTTTTGCAGGAGACCTCTATAGAATGTACACTAAATTCTCTGAAACCAAAGGCTGGAAGATTGATCTCGTTGACTTTACCGAAGGTACAGTAGGTGGTTATAAGGAAATTATCATCAACATTTCGGGTGAGAATGTTTACGGACTGATGAAATATGAATCGGGCGTTCACCGGGTGCAACGTGTCCCCCAGACTGAAACCCAGGGACGTGTGCATACTTCTGCTGCATCGATTGTTGTCTTACCTGAAGCCGATGAATTCGATATTGACCTTAAGCAAAGCGATATCCGAAAAGATACCTACTGCTCATCGGGCCCTGGCGGACAGTCAGTCAACACCACTTACTCAGCAGTCAGGCTTACCCATCTTCCAACCGGCATCACGGTTGCCATGCAGGACCAGAAGTCGCAGATGAAAAATTTCGACAAGGCAATGACCATACTCCGCACCCGGATCTTTGAATTGGAATACCATAAGTATCTGGATGAAATTTCGAAGAAACGGAAAACCATGGTTTCAACCGGCGACCGTTCGGCTAAAATCCGCACCTACAATTACCCGCAAAGTCGTATTACGGATCACAGGATAAATCTTACAGTTTACAACCTTCAGGTTTTTATGGATGGTGATATCCAGAATATGATTGACTCCCTGCAACTTGCTGAAAACGCCGAAAGATTAAAAGAGGCTGTTAACTAAACGGCAATGGATTTTCGGTAAAACACAGAATTAATCTCATACAGAAAATTTCACTCTATGAATCGCGAACAACTGGTTGGTTTAATTAAAAGGAAACGCTCGTTTCTTTGCGTCGGTCTGGATAGTGAAATTGACAAAATTCCCACCCACCTGCTGGGCGAAGAAGATCCCGTTTTTGAGTTTAATCGTCAGATTATCAATGCAACCATTGATTATGCGGTGGCTTACAAACCCAACCTTGCCTTTTATGAATCGCGTGGTTTGGATGGAATGAAGAGCCTTCACAGGACAATGGATTACCTCGTCAATTTCAGTGAGCAGTGCTTTACCATAGCCGATGCCAAAAGGGGCGATATCGGGAACACCTCAACCCAATATGCCAGGGCTGTATTCGACAGTAAAGCATCCGGATTCAATTTCGATGCAATAACTGTAGCACCCTATATGGGAGAAGACTCTGTCAGTCCTTTCCTGATGTTCAAAAACAAGTGGGTAGTCCTTCTGGCATTGACTTCAAACAAGGGCGCATTTGATTTTCAACTCACCGAAGACAATGGTGGTGAAAGATTGTTTGCGAAAGTACTCAGGACTTCACAGAATTGGGGCTCCCCGGAAAACATTATGTATGTTGTAGGTGCGACCCGTGCTGAAATGCTTGCTGAAGTGAGGGCGATTGTTCCTGACCACTTCCTTCTGGTTCCGGGTGTTGGTGCTCAGGGCGGCAGTCTTTCAGAAGTTGCCCGCTACGGCATGAACAACGATTGCGGCCTGTTGGTTAATGCTTCACGGAGTATAATATTTGCTTCGAAGAATGATGATTTCGCCACAATGGCCGGAAGCGAAGCCTTAACCATACAGCTTGAGATGGAAAATCTGCTGTCAGAAAAAGGAATTATCTGATTATATATCACTTAAAAGAAAAAGGTTGCTTTTTAAGAGCAACCTTTTTCTTTTTACAGTACAGGATTATTCAACTATATAATTCCAGTTGAAAACATCTGGTTCATCACCAAACTGAATAGCCTGTAGCCTTTTGTAAAGTTTTGTCGATACAGGGCCGGCCTGGCCGTCTTTACAATAGCTGTAAACTTCACCAGTGACATGATCAACAATTTTGCAAATCGGAGAAATAACTGCGGCAGTGCCACATGCACCGGTCTCTTCAAATTCTGCGAGTTCTGCGACCGGTACCGGTCTTACTTCAACCTCCATACCCATATCACGGGCCAGGTCCATCAGGCTCTTATTGGTAATTGATGGGAGAATTGAATCTGATTTTGGTGTAATATACTTGTTCCCTTTAATTCCAAAGAAATTGGCCGGGCCGGCTTCATCAATATACTTTTTCTCTCTTGCATCGAGGAAAATAGCTGCTGCAAAACCACCGGCATGTGCTTCTTCACCGGCAGACAAACTGGCTGCATAATTTCCGCCAACTTTAAAACGACCGGTACCATTTGGGGCTGCGCGGTCATGATCGCGGGCAATTTGCATCTTAACGGGCTTGAACCCTTCTTTAAAGTAAGGTCCGACAGGAGTTACAAAAACAAGGAAAAGGTACTCATCAGCGGGTTTTACACCCACACGGGCACCGCTTCCGATAAGCAGGGGCCGCAAGTAAAGTGAAGCCCCGGTTCCATAAGGCGGAATATAACTTTCGTTCATTTTAACAGCCGTAACAATCGCTTTAAAAAACAGATCATGCGGCACAACGGCCATCATAACGCCGTTGGCGGAGGTTTCCATGCGTTTTGCATTTTCTTCCCACCTGAAAATTCTGATTTTACCGTCTTTTCCCCTGAAAGCTTTCATCCCTTCAAATGCTTCCTGCCCATAGTGAAGCGAAGATGCTGCCATGTGCAGGTTAATAAATTCAGACGATGAAATTTCGAGTTCTCCCCATTTACCATCCCTGTAGTAACACCTGACATTGTAGTCAGTCTTCACATACCCAAAAGGTAAGTGGCTCCAATCAAGATTCAACATAACAATATATTTTATATGGTTGATTAATTCACCCTTACAGGAAGCTAAAATAGAAATATTCCCAAAAATGACAATGGAAAATGAAAATAATAACCATCAAACCAGCTTTATTATATAATATTAATTTTCGAAATACTATGAACTGATTTCCAGGAGAAAATACCAATCTTCCATCTGTAAAAAAATGATACAATAAAAAACCGCGGTTATACAGGAAATTGCAGAATACTCTTTATCTTTAGTCAATCATTTCATGGTTCGCCGTATTAACGCAAACATGCAACAGAAAATTAACTCCATTATCTCTATTTTAATTTATTAAGGTGATACTTAAGACTTCAATAAGCAGACTGCTGACGTATTTTCATTCAGGAATGAATGAAAATACGACTGAGACCAAAATTAAAATGGAGTATTTACTCTACTTTAATCTGGCTGGAATTCTGCTTTTCTTTCTTTTAATGGCTTTGCGGATATTCGGATCATCAAATATCTATTTACTTGCCGGTGATTTTAACCTCTTGCTGATCGTATTGCTCTCATTGCTCATGATTAAGTTAAACAAGCCTTCTTTAGCATCATGTAGTATATGCCTTTTACCAATCTCAATTGTTCTTTATCATGTTATTGAGAACCAGCGCCTCGGAACTGCAATAACATCTGACAGCCTTTTCGCAACACTTGCATTCCTGATATTCGGTATTATGTTTATAGGCGCTTTCGCCATAAGGCAGATACAAATTGTCATTTTCGGGTTACTCGCCTTTATAACTTTATTATTTCATTATGTTTACATGATTAACTCACCTTATGGCGTACCGCCGGACAGGGAAAATTACACTTTACTTTTTGCAGCGATTCTGATCGTTTTTGCAGCTTTGTTAGCGGCCTTACTTACCCGGCGGATTTCGACCGAATTAATCAATATATCAGAGCGTTCACACCGGGAAACCGAAACCAAATATCTGTCACTATTCTCAAATATGATGGATGGGTTCTCGCTGCAGAAGATAATTCTTAATGAAAAAGGTAAACCGGTAAATAGCGTCTTTGTGGAAGTAAACGATGCATTTGAGCAATTTGCCGGCAAACCCCGCGATGAAATTATCGGGAAAAATGCAAGTGACATAGTTCCTGGCATAGCATCGCCGGAATCAAAATGGCTTAAAGTATTCTCTGAAGTTGCGCTCACCGGGAAAGAAGTAAGGTTTGAAGAATACGCCAGGCATTATAAGCGTTGGCTCGATGTATATGCATTTGCGCCTGAGCCAGGTTATTTCATTACTATTTTCCGCGATATAACCCTGAGCCGGGAAACATCAGAAGCACTCAGAATAAGTGAAAGGAAAAACAAAGCAATTATTGAGGCATTGCCAGACCTCATTTTTATCATTGATGAAGTCGGCAATATGTCTGAAGTCCTTACAGAAAATAATACTTCAGGAAATAAAACGCATTCAGGCAACAAACTGAGCATCTACAATTTGAGTTATCCGGTTGATACCGTAAACAGGATTCTGGCTTCAGCCAAACTTGCATTGTCTGCAGGAACATTGCAAACCATTGAATATGAAATATCGCCGGACAACGAAACTGTTTACTTTGAGGCCAGGCTTATAGCACTAAACACCTCCCGGGTTTTGGTTATTAACCGTAACATCACCGATCGTAAACTATCGGAAATCAGACTGGTGAAAGCAAAAGAAAAAGCCGAAGAATCAGATCGGCTTAAAACGGCGTTTCTGTCAAATATGAGCCATGAAGTACTTACGCCCATGAACGCAATTATGGGGTTTTCACAAATACTCTCAGAGGAATCCATACCTGAAAACGAACGCACGGAATTTGCCAGCTTAATCAGATCCAGCGGGCACCTTTTAATCGGGCTCATCAACGATATAATGGATCTTTCGAGGATCGAAGCCGGTGAAACAAATTTCAATATAACCCGATTTGAACTTAAGCCACTGCTGAAAGAGTTGCATGATTTTTACAGCAATGAACTAAGTAAAACTGGTAAAACGGGCATTACCATATCATGGACGTTGGATGAGAACAGCAACTTGAATGAAATTGAAAGTGACAGGGGACGGCTAAAGCAGGTTCTTAGCAATCTGTTGGATAATGCTGTTAAATTTACCAGTTCAGGCTTCATAAAGTATGGTTGCGAATCCTCTGTTGACGGCAGTTTCATTTTTTTTGTCAAAGACTCTGGCATTGGCATACCAGGAGAGAAACACAACCTGATATTTGAACGTTTCCGGCAGGTTGAAGAGGATTATGATCGTACATACGGAGGAACCGGCATCGGACTGGCATTGGTAAAAAAAATTGTCGAACTGCTCGGCGGAACTATTAGTCTGGATTCTGCTCCCGGGAAAGGATCGGAATTCAGGTTTGCTCTCAACACCATTAATTCAAATAATTCGCCAAAGTATATCCTCCCTGTTGATGAGCCAAAATTTGTTAATGATTTTAACTGGTCAGGAAAAACCATCCTGATTACTGAAGATATTCTCACCAATTTCATATTCCTGCAGCGCGTAATTTCAAACCTGAATGCGAAGGTATTGCATGCCCATAATGGCAAACAAGCAGTCGAATTCGCAGAATCAGGCGAACAAATTGACCTGATCCTGATGGATCTGCAGATGCCGGAAATGAATGGAATTGAAGCTTTTAAAGAAATCAGGCGAAGCCACCCCGCGATCAAAATCATCCTTCAAACAGCGTATGCAAATAAGGATGAAAAAAATACATACACAGACATGGGCTTTAATGGATTTATCACCAAACCAATCAGGGTCGAAAATTTGATATCATTGATAAATAGCGTTTTAGTCAGTTGATTTTGACATGAATCAATGGTCTTTCATTTAAATCCCGGGATTTGATTTTGATTCAATAGAACATTCTAGAATAAGCAAATGGCTATTAATAATACTCTAAGTCGGATTGAGAATGGCCTTTTGCTTGCGGTTGATGCTGGTGTAAAACAGGGCTTGCACTTTATGGCAAGCCAGACCGTTTGCTATGGTACCGGTCGTATAACATGGGTTCGGTAAGCTCGCTTCGAAAAGCAGCAAGTCATCTGATATATTCCATTGAAGGACTTTCAGTAATTGTAACCGAAGAGGGCGGACCTGTTGCCGATGCCTGGAAAAAGAAGGTTTGCGGATTGGCATACGGATCATTAGCACCGATTCGGGAGAATGGAGAAAGTAATTGCTCTACCCACGCGAATATCGCAACTCAGAAAAGTCCGGCGAATAGCTATTTCCTTATCGAGGCAGATCATTGAAAAGTCGAAAGCCCCATCAGAAAATTGTCCCACACACGATGCCGCTGAAGCAATACTGATAGGACAATGGGGATGCAGAAAAGCCGGTTGGATCAATGAAATACCGAAACTCTTACGGTAAAACTGCAACTTCAATGGCACTCACTTTCGACATAAACCCTGATAACATATTTTGACTAAATATAAATACCACTCTGATAAGTGACTTTTGATCAGAGGTTTGATAAATCTTAACAAAACGGAACAATTTTATTCTACTTTTGACACAGAAATGCAGAAATAAAGATATGAGCCAAATGTTAACCTTTTTTGCTCCGGCCGGCCGGAAAGACCGTACTGAAATAATAAAGGAATACGAACTCATACAATCAAATAGCCTGACCGTATCTGTTCTGAATGGGATACCCATGCCCATTCTGATCATGAATAAAGAGCGGCAGGTAGTTTTTGGTAACAAAGCATTTCTTGACTTAATGAAAGTAAGCGAAAATGGCCCAATTCTGGGAATTCGTTTTGGTGAATTGATAGGATGCACATCATCATTGAAAGGGCCTGATGGATGCGGAACATCGCAAAACTGTTTATCCTGCGGTGCATTAAAATCAGTAATAAACTGCATTGAAAATGGCACTGGTTCTGAAGAAGTGACCTTCAGGAATTCTGATTTGGAAATGATGCACCTGATGATTAATTCGGAGACGATAAATTTCAGCGGTTCGGAGTTTATTCTTTTCTCGATACAGGACATCAGCAGTGAAAAGAAAAAACTATTGCTTGAGCGTATTTTTTACCATGATGTACTTAACTCTGCCCACAACATCAACAGTATGGCTGAACTCATCGGTTCAGAAGATATTCAGGAAAGCAAAGACGAATATCTGGGGATGTTGGTGAAATCAACTTCTAATCTGATCGATGAAATCAGTACCCACCGATTACTGGCAAATGGCAAATCAGATGAATACATAAGCCAGCCTGTAATAATCAACTCTTTTATGTTTTATAAAGAATTAAAAACTGAATTTGAATCATTATCAGATAAAAGTATTATTATTTCTTTGGACAAATGGAGTGAAAACTTTTCATTTACTGCCGACAGGGTCCTTATAAAAAGGGTCATAACCAATATGATTAAAAATGCTATTGAAGCAGAAAATCATAAGGGAAAAATCACGCTTGGCATGATGACTCTCAAGGAAAAAGGAGCTATGTTATGGGTTCATAACCAAACATATATGAGCGAGGAGGTTCAATTACAGGTTTTTAACCGGTCATTTTCAACCAAAGGTCCCGATCGTGGACTTGGCACATTCAGCATGAAGTTGCTTACTGAAAAATTTATGAAAGGTAAAATCTCATTCACCAGTTCCCCTTTAAATGGCACTACCTTTATTATTGAAATACCGGACATGAAATTAGAATAAAGTTTCAGGGTTTCAGAGTTACAAAGTCACAGAGTTATAAAGTTACAGAGGTGGTTGAGTGTTTTGCGACATCATTGTGTTTAATGACGAACTTATAATTCGCAACATATCGAAGCCCAGGGTTTCAGAGTTACAAAGTCACAGAGTTATAAAGTTACAGAGGTGGCTGAGTGTTTTGCGACATAATTGTGTTTAATAACGATCTTATAATTCGCAAAATGTATCGAAGCCCAGGGTTACAGGTCTGCCCGACTGACTTATACAAAGCAGCATCTGAGAGTGATTTTTGTTGGTCAGGCGGGGCTTCAGAGTTACAGTGTTACACTTCTGGTGGCTGAGTAGTTGCAGTAAAGAATTTTTAAGGAAGTCAGAGACGCGATGCCTCGCGTCTCTCTCCAGTGCCCCGTGCCCTGCGCCCCATGCCCTGCGCCCTGAGCCCTGAGCCCTGAGCCCTATACCCTGAGCCCCATGCCCTGCGCCCCGTGCCCTGAGCCCTGAGCCCTGAGCCC